>NZ_CP016094.1:4057500-4199284 GCF_001746835.1 Lacunisphaera limnophila
TGATCGGGATGCCGGCGGTCTTCGCGAGCTTGAGGACTTCCTCGGTCGTGCCGGACTTGATGATGCCCTGGCCGGCGAGGATGAGCGGGCGCTTGGCCGCGTTGATCAGCTCGGCCGCGCGGGTGAACTCGGAGTCCGGCGCGCGGTGGTTCGGGCGGTAGCCGGGCAGCTTGGGCGCGGCGGCCTCCCAGTCGAACTCGGCGGTCAGCTGCTGCGCGTCCTTGGTGATGTCGACCAGCACGGGGCCGGGGCGGCCGCTCTTGGCGATGTAGAACGCCTCGCGGATGGCGCGGGCGATGTCACCCGGCTTGGTGACGAGGTAATTGTGCTTCGTGACGGGGAGCGTGACGCCGGTCACGTCGGTCTCCTGGAAGGCGTCGGTGCCGATCGCCTTGGACCCGACCTGGCCGGTGATGCACACGATCGGCGAGGAGTCCATCATGGCGGTGGCGATGCCGGTGACCATGTTGGTCGCGCCGGGGCCGGAGGTCGCGATGGCGACGCCCACCTTGCCGCTCGCGCGGGCGTAGCCGTCGGCCATGTGCGTGGCGCCCTGTTCGTGGCGCACGAGCACATGGTGGATCTTCGGGTACTTGGTCATGGCGTCGTAGGTCGGCAGGATCGCGCCGCCCGGGTAGCCGAACACGACGTCGACGCCTTCCTTCTGAAGGCATTCCCAGATGATT
This sequence comes from Lacunisphaera limnophila, assembly GCF_001746835.1. NCBI lineage: Bacteria > Pseudomonadati > Verrucomicrobiota > Opitutia > Opitutales > Opitutaceae > Lacunisphaera > Lacunisphaera limnophila. The sequence goes on from NZ_CP016094.1 coordinate 4,058,187, forward strand.
TCTGCGCCGGTGAGTTTTTTCATAATCAGGTCCTGTGAGCTTGGGGTTGGATTTTAAAGGGGGATCAGGTGGTGACCGCGCCCACCGAGGCGGAGGACACGGTGTTGGCGTACTTGGCCATGACGCCGCGGGCATAGCGCGGGGCCGGCGCCTGCCAGCCGGCCTTGCGGCGGGCGAGCTCGGCGGGGTCGATCTCGACCGACAGCTTGCGCGCCGGCACGTCGACCTCGATGAGGTCGCCTTCCTGCACGAACGCGATCAGGCCGCCGACGAACGCCTCGGGCGCCACGTGGCCGATGGAGAAACCGCGCGTCGCGCCGGAGAAACGGCCGTCGGTGAGCAGGGCGACCGAGTCGGCCAGCCCCTGCCCCGCCAGCGCGGCGGTCACGCCGAGCATCTCGCGCATGCCGGGACCGCCCTTGGGGCCCTCGTAGCGGATGACGACGACGTCGCCGGCCTTGATCTGCTGCGCGTTGGCGGCGGCCATGGCGTCCTCCTCGTTGTTGAAGACGCGGGCCGGGCCCTTGAGTTTTTCGCGCGAGCTGCCGGCGACCTTGAGCACGCCGCCCTCCTCGGCGAGGTTGCCGCGGAGAATGACGAGGCCGCCGGTGGGCTTGAAAGGTTTGTCGGTCGGCCGGATGACCTGCTGGCCGGGGGCCTCGAAGGCGCCCGCGACTTCCGCGGCGATCGTGCGGCCGGTGACGGTCACGCAGTCCCGGTGGAGGTAACCGCCCTCGAGGAGGCGGCGCAGGAGCAGGGAGATGCCGCCCGCCTTGTGCATCTCGACCGCGGTGTAGAGTCCGCCGGGCTTGAGGGTGGCGATGGTCGGGGTCTTGCGGCAGATCTGGTCGAACTCGTCGATCTGGAGGGAGACGTTGGCCTCCTTCGCCAGCGCGAGCAGGTGGAGCACGGCGTTGGTCGAACCGCCCGAGGCGGCGACGGAAGCGATGGCGTTCTCGAACGCCGGGCGCGTCATGATCTGCGAGGGCTTCAGGTCCCGGCGGACGAGATCCATGACGATCTCGCCGCAGCGGAAGGCGGCCTGGTTCTTTTCCGCGGCGGTCGCGGGGATGCCGTTGAGGCCGACGGGGGAGATGCCGATGGCCTCCATGATCGTCGCCATGGTGTTGGCGGTGAACTGGCCGCCGCAGGCGCCCGCGGTGGGGCACGCGGCGTTTTCCACGCACTTGAATTCCTTGGCGTCGATCTTGCCGGAGCTGAACGCGCCGACCGCCTCGAACACGTCCTGCACGGTCAGGGCCTTGCCGTTGTGGTGGCCGTGATCGATCGAACCGCCGTAAAGCGCCAGGCCGGGGATGTCCATGCGGGCCAGGGCCATCATGACGCCGGGGTTGGTCTTGTCGCAGGAGGACAGACAGACGAGGCCGTCGAGGCTGTTGCCGCGGGCCACCAGCTCGATGGAGTCGGCGATCAGTTCGCGGCTGATGAGCGAGGTCTTCATGCCCTCGGTGCCCATCGTGATGCCGTCAGAAATGGAAACGGTGTTGAACTCGAGCGGGGTGCCCCCGGCGGCGCGCACGCCGGCCTTCACATGTTCCGCCAAGGCACGGAGATGGAAATTGCAGGGCCCGATTTCGGTCCAGGTGTTGGCGATGCCGATCAACGGCTTGCTGAGGTCCTCATCGGTGAAGCCGACGGCTTTCATCATGGCGCGGGCGGGCGCGCGGCTGGGGCCTTCGGTGACGAGGTGACTGTGGCGTTTACCGGAATCCATGGGGAGAATGGTCAGTCGACCTTGCCGAAACAATTCCGGCAGGGCGAGAAATGGGTATTAAGGGTCTGCGTCATAACGGAGGGACAATAAAAAAGCCGCCCCTTTTTTTGGGCGGCTTCATCTTTTTTTCTTAGTTCCTTTTAGGAGTTTGAGACTTTGGCGAGCCGCCCATGAGTGAGTGTGTCCACGGCAACAAGGGCCAGGACGACGGTAATAAGGGCAATGGCGACTACGGGGAACATCGGTGTACGAACGGCGCGAACCTGCGTATCGGCACAATGCCTGTCAACCCTCAGTTTTAAAATCTTCGCCGGCAATACGCCGGTGCAGATGTAAAAACTCGCGCCGGCGGCCGGTGTTTAACCCCGGCCGCGGATGTTCTGGGCCAGGCGCAGGATATCGGCGAGCACGCCGGCGGCGGTGACCGCCCCACCCGCCCCCGCGCCGCGGACCACCATCGGGTATTCCTTGTAACGCTCGGTGTGGAAGGCGACGAAGGCCTCCGCCCCGCGCAGCGACGAGGCCGGGTGCGCCGTCTCGACGTCGACCGGGCCGACCGTGACCTTGGCGCCCGCGGCCCCGGGGGTGATGCGCGCCAGGTAGCGCGGCAGTTTGCCCTGGGCCTTGCTGGCGGCGACGCGCTGCGCAAACTCCGCGTCGAGCGCCGTGAGCGACTGCATGAATTTCTCGGGATCGCTCTCCTTGAGATAGGACTCGGGCACGAAGGGCTTCAGCTCCACGTCAGTCAGGTCGAGGCGCAGGCCGAGTTCGCGGGCGAGGATCACGGCCTTGCGGGCCACATCGAGGCCGGACAGGTCATCGCGCGGATGCGGCTCGGTGTAACCCAGGTCGCGCGCCGTGCGGACGGCGACCGACAGCGGCTGACCCTGCGCGAGCTGGTCGCACAGGTAGCCGAGCGTGCCGGAAAACGCGCCCTCGATGGTGATCACGTGGTCGCCGGTGCGGACGAGATTCTTGAGCGTCTCGATCACGGGCAGCGCGGCGCCGACCGTGGTCTCGTAGTGGTAGGCGCGGAAATGTTTGCGGGCCTGGCCGAGCAAGCCGTCGCGCTCGGCCTGCGGGAGGGCGAGCGGCTGCTTGTTGGCGGACACGACGTTCACGCCCTGGTTGAAGGCGGCGAGGTAGAGCTTCTCCATGCCGGGGGCGGCCGAGCAATCCACGAGCACCGGGTTGGGCAGCTGCGCCAGACGGCCGAGCAGCGAGATGACATCCTTGACCGCCTTGCCCTCCTCGATCGCGGACTTTTGCAGTTCCACGGCCTTGTCGGTGGAAAGGCCGTGCTCGTCGAACAGCACCCCGCCGCTCGAGCCGACGCCCACGAGGCGCACCTGCACGTCATGCTCGCGGCCGAGGGCCTTGTTCTGCTGGTCGATCTGCTTGAGCAGCGAGCCGCCGACCACGCCCTTGCCGAGCAGGAGCACGCTGATCTCGGTGTGCGAGAGGTTGAAGGCACCGTGCACGGTCCGCACCGCCAGCGCGGTGTGGTCGGCGTCCACCACGCAGGAGATGCTGCGGGCCGACGCGCCCTGGGCCACGGCGCGCACATTGATGCCGGCCGCGCCAATGGAATTGAGGAAACGGCCGGCGACATTCGGCCGGCGCGCCATGTTCTCGCCGACGAGCGTGACGAGCGTCACGGGCGACAGCATCGGCTCGATGCGCAGGTCGCCGGTCTGGATCTCGGGGGCGAGCACCTCGCTGATGCTTTGCTTGGCCTTCGGCATGTCAGACTCCGGGATCACGACCGAGAAGGACTGGCCGAGGGTGGACTCGGTGGTCATCCACACGCGGACGCCGGCCTCGCCGAGGGCCGCGAGGATGCGACCGCCGAGCGGCTTGCTCAGGCCGGTGCGGCGCGACTGGACGCCGAGCAGCGCGAGCCGCTCTAGGCTGGTCACGCAGGTGGGACGGTTGGGATCGGGATTGCCAGTCGCATCGATGCGGGTGCCGGGCGCGGTGGGCTGGGTGGTGCTGCGGATGACCAGCGCGGCGCCGCACTCGCGGAGCGGGATGATGGTGCGCGGGTGGAACATCCGGGTGCCGAAATAGGCGAGTTCCAGCGCCTCATCATAGGAAAGGCGGTCGACCGGCGAGGCCTCGCGCACCAGCGCAGGATCGGCGGTCATCACCCCCAGCACGTCGGTCCAGACGGTCACGGCGCTGGCCTTGAGCAGACCGGCGACGAGCGTGGCGGTGTAATCGGAGCCGTTGCGGCCGAGGGTGGTCGTGTGGCCCTCGCGCGAACGGCCGATGAAGCCGGTGACAATCGGGACCTGGCCGGCGAGGCGGGGCAGCACGGCGGCGAACTTCTCCGCGGTCGCGGCCTTGTCCACCGTGGCGGCGCCGTGCGTGCCGTCGGTCACGACGAAGTCGCGGGCGTCCACCGGGATCGCGGGCACATTGCGTTCGACCAGGGCGCGGGCGAGGACGGTGACGGAGATGCGCTCGCCGACCGAGATGATGGAGTCGAGGGTGCGCGGGGAGCACTCACGGGTCAGCTCGATACCCGAGAGCAGGCGCTCCACCGGGGTGAGGATCTCGTCGAGGTCGTGCTTGAACCCTTTCTGACCCTGGCCGTTCAGCACGGTGCGGGCGGTGGCCGTGGCGAGCTCGCGCACCTGGGTCAGTTCACGCCGGGCCTGGCTGATGTTGCCCTCCTCGGCCGAACGGGCGCAGAGGATGAGCCAGTCGGTGGTGTCGCCGAGGGCGGAGACCACGACGGCCAGCGGACGCGGCGCGGCGGCGATGAGTTCCAGCACCTTGGGCATGCGGCCCGTGGTGCCAACGGAGGAACCGCCGAATTTGTAGACCTGCCAAGCGTCGCTCATGAGTGGACCTCCAGCTGCAGGGCGCGCGTCAGGATCGGCGTGAGCAAGTCCCACTCCATGAGGAAGGCGTCATGGCCGTGGATGCTTTGCAGCGTCGCCCGCTCCACCGGGGCGCCGGCCTGGTGCAGCTGCGCGGCGAGCTCGTCGGCCTGCGCGGGGGTGAAAAGCTGGTCGGTGTCGATGTCCACCACGAGGGTCGCGGCCCGCACGCGGTTGATCGCCGGGCGAACGTCGCCGGGCAGCGGCTGGAGCAGGTCGTGGTGGTCCATCGCGGCCAGCTGCAGCTCATAGGAATGGGCGGCGAAACGGTTGCGCAATTTGGCGCCCTGGTGCTCCAGGTAGCTTTGAACCGGATAGCCTTGCGCGACGGAGCTCGCCGCCGCCGGCCGGGGCTGGCGGGCATTCAGGCCGGGCTCGGCGCGGTAGGTCAGGATGGCGAGCTGGCGGGCGACCTCCAAGCCGCGGCCAATATCGTGCGGATAGCCGGGATCGAGGCGCAGAATCTGGCGGGCCACATGGTTCCAGCCGACGACCCACGCGCTCGCCGCGACGCTGGTGGCGAGGGGCAAAATGCGCTGGAACCGCTCCGGAGCCAGGGCGGCAAGGGCGAGCGTGATCATGCCGCCGAGGGAACCGCCGGTCGTGAGGTGAACCTGCGCGATGCCCAGGCGATCGAGGCCCTGCAATATGGCGCGCGAGAGGTCGAGGCTGGTCAGCTCGAGGTTGCGGTCGTCGGGAAAACCCTCCGCCCCGGGACCGCTGCTGCCGTAGCAGGAACCGAGGTTGTTAAAACACACGATGCGATACTGGTCGGGGTCGAGCGCGCGCCCGGGCCCGATCAGCGGCTCCCACCAACCGCCCTGGCCGCCGGCCTGGGCGCTACCCGTCAGGGCATGCACCAGCAGCACGGTGGGCACATCCGGGCGGGGGCGTCGGGGGTGTCGCCTTCACGGCTCCACCACCAACCGCGGGTGCGGTGTGAACGGACTACGCCGCCGCGCGCGAGCGCGAGGTCCGGCAAAGCCAGTTCAAAGATACGCGGTGAAGCGGCAACAGTCGGCATGTCGATGGCGGGCGTACTGCTTCCATCTCAGGCAGCCGGCTGGAACGCGCCGGCAAACGGTTGCTGCAGACCCGTCATCCCATCCAACAGACAATCGCCGCCGAAGGCGGGACATTTGCTGGACACAGACAGGTCGGGAAAGGTGTTCATGGGGACGAAGAAGAGTTTGATTTTTGTGTTGGAGATAAGGGACGCCAGCACCGGTGTCGAGACAAGGGAGCGACGTGTCATACTTAAGTGACTTACTACAAAACGTGTCATAGCTCCCTTGGCCCCAGTGAAAAGCGGCGGCGGGACATGATTCCGGCTTGTTGCCCGAAGCAGCGGCACTACTGTCAGCCTCCCATGGCCAAACGTTCCCAACGCATCGTGCTCAAGTTCGGCACCGGCATCCTCTCCACCGAGAAGGGTATCGGCCTGAGCCGCTCGCAAATTGCCCGCCTGGTCCGCGAGGTCGGCGCCCTCGTCCGCGCCGGCCATGAATGCGTGATCGTTTCGAGCGGCGCGGTCGCCGCCGGTCTGGACACGCTGGGCCTGGCGACGAAACCCAAGGAACTCGCCGCGAAGCAGGCCTGCGCTGCCGTCGGCCAGTCGCAGTTGATGCACGCCTATGCCAGCGCGTTCGCCAAGCAGGGCATCTCGGTCGCCCAGCTGCTGCTCACCCACCAGGATCTCGACAGCCGCGTCCGCCACCTCAACGCGCGCAACACCCTCACCCACCTCCTCTCCCGCGGCCACGTGGTGCCGATCATCAACGAGAACGACTCCGTCGCCGTCGAGGAACTCAATTTCGGCGACAACGACCGCCTCTCCGCCGAGGTCGCGATCCTCCTCAAGGCCGACCTCCTCATCATCCTCACGAGCGTCGACGGCCTGCAGGACGCCGCCGGCAAGGTGGTACCGCTGGTGCGCGACTTTACCGAAGTCGCCAGCCTCGTCCGCTCCGACAAGGGCCACACCTCCACTGGCGGCATGGTCACGAAGCTGCAGGCCGCCCAGCTCGCGGTGAAGGCCGGCATCCCGGTAAACATCGCCAGCGGCCGCAAGGCGGGCCTGGTCTACCAAATCGTGGCCGGCAAACGCGTGGGCACGTATTTTCCGGCCAAATGAACGCTTCATCTGACTTTGTAGGCGGCGAGCGGGCTCGCGCAAGGGGTGGCGTGAGCGAGCTCACCGCCCACCAACACCGTCATGTCTGAACTCGTCCAACTCGTCGCCCGGCTCGGCGCGCAAGCCCGCGCCGCCGCCCGCACGCTCGCGACCACGCCGGCCGCGCGGATCGACGCCGCGTTGCGCGCGATGGCGGACGAGCTGCTCGCCGCGGAGACGGCCATCCTCGCGGCCAACGCCCTTGATGTCGCCGCCGCCCGCGCCAACGGCCAGACCGCGGCGCTCATCGACCGGCTCACGCTCGATCCGAAGCGTCTGGCCGCCTGCGCCGAGGGTCTCCGGCAGGTCGCCACCCTCCCCCACCCGGTCGGCGAGATCCTCCGCGAATGGACCCAGCCCAACGGCCTGAAGTTCGCCAAGGTCCGCGTGCCCCTCGGGGTCATCGGCTTCATTTACGAGTCCCGGCCCAACGTCACCTGTGACGCCGCCGGCCTCTGCCTCAAGAGTGGCAACGCCGTCATCCTGCGCGGCGGTTCCGAGGCCCTGCGTTCCAACACCGCGATCGCCGCCGCCCTCTCCCGCGGCCTCGCCGCCGCCGGCCTGCCCGCCGCCGCCGTGCAGCTCGTGCCGGTCGCCGACCGCGACACCGTGCGCCTGCTCGGGGAGAGCACCGGCATCATCGATCTCCTCATCCCCCGCGGTGGCCGCGGCCTGATCGAGACGGTCATGAAGACGGCCCGCGTGCCGGTCATCAAACATTACGACGGCATCTGCGCCCTCTACGTCGACAAAGCGGCCGACCTGGCCATGGCCACCGCCATCGCCCTCAACGGGAAGGTCCAGCGTCCCGGCGTGTGCAACGCCCTCGAGACCCTCCTCGTGCACCAGGACGTCGCCGCGACGTTCCTGCCGAAAATCGCCGAGGCCCTGCTCCGGGCAGGTGTCCAGCTTCGCGTGGACGACGCAGCCCGCGCCGCCCTCGGGAGCCTGGCCACCACCTTTTCGGCCCTGGTTGCCTCCGCCACCGAGGCCGACTACCGCACCGAGTTCCTCGACCTCATCATCGCGGTGAAGGTCGTCGCCGACTGCGCCGCCGCGATCGAGCACATCGAGACGCACGGCTCGCACCACACCGAGACGATCGTCACGGCCGACGCCGGCACCGCCGAGCACTTCCTGGCCGGCATCGACAGCGCCGTGGTGCTTTGGAACGCCTCCACCCGCTTCAACGACGGTTACCAGTTCGGTTTCGGCGCCGAGATCGGCATCAGCACCGACAAGCTCCACGCCCGCGGCCCGATGGGCCTCGAGGAACTCACCTCCTACAAGTACATCGTCCGCGGCACCGGCCAGGTGCGCGGGTGAGGCAGGTGGAACCCGCGCTCCAGCCGTCGCCAAGCCTATGGCTGGCAGGCCGCGCGGGTTTGGATTGGAGGTGGGGTGGAGCGACCCGCTCCGCCGCGGCGCACCGGACCGGTGCGCACTACTCCCTGCACATTACGGTCATGCCATGGGCGGGTAGAATCCCCTTTACTGGTTTTCGGACGGGCGTTCACTGACTGAACCTACCCGGTTTCGTCCGGTCTTACCCCCCATGAAAAAGCTCCTCCTGCCCCTCCTGCTCGCGACCTCGTCGCTGCTTGCGTTCGTCTCCCCCGCCGCGGCCAAGACCCTCACGGTCGGCTTCGCCCAGACCGGCGCCGAGAGCGCCTGGCGCACCGCCAACACCGACTCGATGAAGAACGAGGCCGAAAAGCGCGGCATCATCCTCAAATTCTCCGACGGCCAGGGCAAACAGGAGAACCAGATCCGCGCCGTCCGTTCCTTCATCACCCAGCGCGTCGACGCCATCGTCATCGCCCCGCTCGTCGAGACCGGCTGGGAGCCCGTCCTCCGCGAGGCCAAGCGCGCCAAGATCCCCGTCATCATCACCGACCGCACCGTGCAGGTGAGCGACGAGTCGCTCTTTGTGTGTTTCATCGGTTCCGATTTCTACACCGAGGGCAAGATGGCGGCCGACTGGCTCGCCAAGGCCGTCAACGGCACCGGTAACATCGTCGAGCTGCAGGGCACCCCCGGCTCCGCCCCGGCCAACGAGCGCCGCAAGGCCTTCGCCGACGGCCTCGCCGCCTACCCCGGCCTCAAGATCATCGACTCGCAGAGCGGCGACTTCCGCCGCTCCGGCGGCAAGGAGGTCATGGAGGCCCTGCTCAAGAAGCACGGCAAGGCCATCCAGATCGTCTACGCGCACAACGACGACATGGCCCTCGGCGCCATCCAGGCCATCGAGGAAGCCGGCCTTAAGCCGGGCCAGGACATCCTCATCGTTTCCATCGACGCCATCAAGGAGGCCGTCGCCGCCGTGGCCGCGGGCAAGCTGGCCGTCACCGTCGAGTGCAACCCTCTCTTCGGCCCGAAGGTCTACGACACCGTCGCCAAGGTCCTCGCGGGCGAGACCGTGCCCAAGGTTTCCTACAACAAGGACGAACTCTTCGACAGCACCAACGCCGCCGCCGCCCTCCCCTCGCGCCAGTATTGAAGATGGTGCCCGCCCCCGCGGCGGGCTAGTCCGTAGGGCGGGGTCTCCGAACCCCGCCTTTTTCTTAAAAAGTGACCGCCCCCTCCCCCCTCCTCACCCTCCGCGGCATCGGGAAACGTTTCCCGGGGGTGGTTGCGCTCGACGGGGTGGACTTCACCGTGCGGGCCGGGGAAATCCACGCCCTGCTCGGGGAAAACGGCGCCGGCAAGTCGACGCTCATCAAGGTCCTGACGGGCGTCTACGAAGCCGACGCGGGCGAGATCATCCTCGCCGGCAACCCTCTCCGCGCGAAGGCGCCCGCCGACGCCGAGCGCGCCGGCATCAGCACCGTTTACCAGGAGGTGAACCTCGTCCCCTCGCTCTCGGTCGCCGAGAACATCGCGCTCGGCCGCCAGCCCGGCCGCTTCGGCTTCCTCAACTGGCGGGCCATCCGCCGCCACGCCCGCGCGGCGCTGGCCCGGCTGGAGATCGAGTGCGACGTCGATGCCGAGCTCGGTACCCTCTCCATTGCGCTGCAGCAGATGGTCGCCATCGCCCGCGCGCTCGACCTCAAGGCCCGGCTGCTGATCCTTGACGAGCCCACGGCGTCCCTCGACGAAAAAGAGGTCGCCGACCTCTTCGCCGTCATGCGCCGCCTGCGCGCTGAGGGCCTCGGCATCGTCTTCGTCACTCACTTCCTCGACCAGGTTTACGCCGTCTGCGACCGCATCACGGTCCTGCGCAACGGCACGCTCGTCGGCGAATATCCCATTAGGGAACTGCCCCGTCTCGCCCTCGTCGGCAAGATGCTCGGCCGCGAGATCACCGCGACCCCGGCCGCGGCCACCGCGGCCACCGCCGCCACGGGCACCCCGCTCCTTTCCGCCCGGGGGCTGTCGCGCCGCGGCGCGTTGCATGCGCTCGACCTCGACATCCATCGCGGCGAGGTCGTGGGCCTCGGCGGCCTGCTCGGCTCCGGCCGCACCGAGACCGCCCGGCTGCTTTTCGGCATCGACCCGCGGGACGGCGGTGAAATCAGGATGAAGGACGCCGCCTGCGGGCTCCGCTCACCACGCGACGCCGTGCAGCTCGGCCTCGCCTTCTGCTCCGAGGACCGGAAGTCCGAGGGCATTCTCCCCAACCTCTCCGTCCGCGAGAACCTCATCATCGCCCTGCAGGCCAAGCAGGGCGGCTGGCGCACGATCTCCCGCGCCGAGCAGGAACGGCTCTGCGCGCACTACATCGCGGCCCTGCGCATCAAGACGGCCAACGCCGAGGTGCCGATCCGCACGCTTTCGGGCGGCAACCAGCAAAAGGTGCTGCTCGCCCGCTGGCTGGCCACGCAGCCCGAGTTGATCATCCTGGATGAGCCCACGCGCGGCATCGACATCGGCGCCAAGGCCGAGATCGAGGCGCTCATCGGCAAGCTCCGCGCCGACGGCATCGCCGTCATCTTCATTTCCTCCGAGATCGAGGAGGTCGTCCGCAACAGCACGCGCGCCGTCGTCCTGCGCGAACGCCGGCACTGCGGCGAGATCCCCGGCGCCGAACTGACCGCCGCGCGCCTCATGCAAACCATGGCGGGAGGGCATGTGCCGCATGAGTGAGGCCTCACCAACCGCGAGCGGCTGGTCTTTTGTCGGGCGGGGTAGCCGACGGAGGTTTGGCGCAGATGGCGAAGCAACCCCGCCTTCGGTCGACCGTGATGCCGCGTTCGTGGCGGGGTTCGGCGACCCCGCCCTACAGTTGAGGCACCGGTCATCAGGCCGTCTTTCCGCATGACCGACCGCCTGCGCCATTTCCTGAAGAGCCCCGTGCTCTGGCCCCTCGCAGGCATTTTCCTGCTGCTGGTCGCCAACCTCGTGCTCAAGCCGGGTTTTCTGACCATCACGGTCCTCGACGGCCACCTCTACGGCCTGCCGATCGACGTGCTGAACCGCGGGGCCAAGACCCTCATCCTCGCCCTGGGCATGACGCTCGTCATCGCCACCGGTGGCGTGGACCTGTCGGTCGGGTCGGTCGTGGCCATCACCGGCGCGGTCGCGGCCGTACTCATCGGCCAAGGCACGGATTCGCTGGTCCTCATCCTCGGCGGCGCCATCGCCGCCGGCGGGCTCGCCGGCCTGATCAACGGCCTGCTGGTCGCGCGGCTGGGAGTCCAGCCCATCGTCGCCACGCTCATCCTCATGGTCGCCGGCCGCGGCGTCGCCCAGGTGCTGACCGACGGCCAGGTACTCATTATCAAGCACGAGGCTTTCGGCTTTCTCGGCAACGGCTTCGTCCTCGGCCTGCCCTTCACGATCGTCTGCGCCACCCTGCTCTACCTCGCCGTGCATTTCGCCCTGCGGCGGACCGCGGCCGGGCTGTTCATTGAGGCCGTGGGTGACAACCCCGAGGCCTCGCGCTTCGCCGGCCTGGCCACGGCGCGGATCAAGATCCTCGCCTACGTCGCCTGCGGCCTGTGTGCGGGCCTGGCGGGCGTGATGGAGGCCGCCAACATCGGCGCCGCCGACGCCCAGCGCGCGGGCGAAAACATGGAGTTGGACGCCATTTTTGCGGTCGTGGTCGGCGGCACGGCGCTGACCGGCGGCCGGTTCCTCCTGCTCGGTTCCTTCGTGGGCGCGCTGCTGCTGCAGATGCTCATCACCACGATGTACAACCTCGGCGTCCCGCCGGCCGTGGCGCCCGTGCCCAAGGCCCTGCTCATTCTCACCGTGTGCCTGCTCCAATCCGACCGCACCCGCCGGTGGCTGGGCGGGTTGTTCAAGAAAAAGGCGGCCGCATGAAAGCCATGCTCCAACGCCGCCTGCCCCTGCTGACGACCGGCGCGATCTTTGCGGCGCTGTTCATCGCCGCGGGCCTGAAATACGAGGGCTTCTTCTCTTCCAACGTGGCCGTGAACCTGTTCACGGACAATGCGGTGCTGGGCCTGACGGCCATTGGCATGACGCTCGTGATCTTTGCCGGCGGCATCGACCTGTCGGTCGGGGCGGTCGCGGGCTTCACCTCAATCTTTGTCGCCACCCTGATCGAGCAGCACGGCGTGCATCCCGCGCTGGCCGGGGCTGCGGCGCTGGCCATCGGCGGCGCCTTGGGCGCGGGCATGGGCGCGATCATCCACTGGTTCAAGCAGCCGGCGTTCCTCATCACGCTGGCGGGCATGTTCCTGATGCGCGGGTGTGCCTTCTGGCTCAACACCGAGTCCGTCGGCATCAACCACCCGCTCTATGCCCGGGCGGCGGACATCTACTGGGAGTTCGGCCCGGTCGGCGTGCCACTCGTCGCCGCGATCCTCGCGGTCGGCCTGATCATCGGTGGCGTCATCGGCCACACCACGCGTTTCGGCCGCAACCTGCTCGCCCTCGGCGGCAATGAGCAATCCGCCCTCCTGATGGGCCTGCCGGTCGGGGCGTCCAAGGTCGGCGTCTATGCCTTTAGCGGGTTCTGCGCCGCCGCGGCCGGGCTGGTGGGCACGCTCTACACGGGCTCGGGCAACCCCAGCACCGGCATCGGCCTGGAACTCGATGCCATCGCGGTCGTGGTCATCGGCGGCACCGTACTCACGGGCGGCCGCGGGCACATGCTGGGCACGGTGTTTGGGCTGCTCATTTTCGGCACGATCCAATCAGTGCTCCTTTTTGACGGACGCCTCAGCCCCTGGTGGGCGCGGATCCTGGTGGGCGTGCTGCTGCTGGCGTTCATCCTTCTTCAGCGCGGGTTGGTGCGGGCGGTGGGGAAAGGGAAGTAAGCAGGAGGGCCCGGCCGGAGCCGGGCCGCGGTCCAGCGGGAGCTGGACCCTCCATTCTATTGGAGCGGCCCGCAGGGACGCGGGCCCTCCAGGCTCATACCGGACGCCCCTTCCTAACTGACTTTGCGATGGGCCATCCTGTAGGGCGGGGTCGCCGAACCCCGCCTTCGTGCGCAAACACTGCCGTGTTCGAGGCGGGGTTCGGCGACCCCGCCCTACAGTTACTTTAGCGGCAGCTCGAAGACGGCGGCGCTCAGGGCCGGGACTTGTAGGAGCGAGGCCTTGGCGTCCGTGCGCTGGATGTCGACTACGCGCGGCTTGCCCGGTGAGTTGTGCGACTCGGCAGTCGGCCCGCTGATGTGCCAGCGGGTGGCCGGACCGGCGAAGGTCATGCCGGCGGGGGTCACCTTCACCTCGATGGCTTCGGTGCCCGGGTTGACCACGCCGACGGTCAGCGTCTTGCCGTCCTGGGTGAGCGCGGCCATCACATCCGCCGGGGAGGCGTCGGCGGTCACGATCAGCGGGGTCTGGCCGAACTTCTCGCGGTAGAGCTGGAGCACGAGGCCGGTGGTTTCCATCTCAGCGGCGACCTTGCTGGTCTTGATGGCGCCGATGACGTTCACCGTCTGGGCGTAGTGGGCCATCTGGATGAGGTCGCTCTGGCGGAAGAACTCGTGGAGACCGGCGGCGATGCCGAGGCCGTCCTGCAGCTCATACACGCAGCCGAGCTCGCCGTAGGCGTACTCGCGGTGCCAGTAGTTCCATTCGTCCATCGCGACCGGCATGAGCTTGCCCTTGAGATTCGGCAGGCTGGCCTGGAGCTTGCGGTGGCCGTCGGCTTTGGCGCGGATGGCCTCGCGGACCAGGCCGACATGGGTGGCCACATCGGTGCGGCCGTTCTTGCTCCACGGCGTGCGGCCCACGTAAAAGTGCTCCGAGAGATAATTCATGTGCTCGGCGCACTCCTCGAGCATGATGTGGGAGCAGGTCTTGCCGGAGCGCACCTGGGCGGGATCGTGGTCCTTGTTGATGGTGGTGAGGTCACCGACGGCGACGAGCTGCAGCGTGGGGTCGACCTTCCACATGTATTGGGCGACCTCGTTGTGCTTCAGCGTGTAGTGCTGCATCTGCATGAAGCCGAGCTGCCAGGGGCCAAACATCTCGTTGCCGACGCACCAGTATTTCACGCCGTAGGGCTGCGCGTTGCCGTTCTTGGCGCGCCAGCCGCCGGCGACCGTGTCGGTCGAGCCGTTGGTGTACTCCACCCACTGGGCGGCCGAGTAGGCGTCGCCGAAGCCGGTGTTGGCGGCGATCATCGGCTCGGTGCCGATCTCGCGGGCGAAGACCATGAACTCATCGGTGCCGAAATCGTTGTGCTCGACGCCGGTCCAGGCCGGGTTCTTGCGGGGCGGGCGGCGGTCGCGATCACCGATGCCGTCGCGCCAGTCGTAGCCACTCACGAAGTTGCCGCCCGGCCAGCGGTAGACGGTGCCCTTGAGCTGCTTCAGGAGCGCGAGGGTATCGCGGCGCATGCCCTTGAAATTGTCGGACGGCATGATCGACGGCGGCCCGAGGAGGACGTCGCCACCCAGGACGCGGAGCTCGAGCAGCGCGCCTTTCTCAGAGCCGGCGGCGGGCGTGAGGGCGAAAGTCTGCTTGGAGTAGTCGTTGCCCTGGAAGGAAAGCTTGGTCGAGGCGCGGTCAGCCGCACCCTCGCCCCAGACGAGGGTCACCTCGATCTCAGCCGCGCCGGAGAGGGGTTTGGCCCAGACGTAGCCGTCGTAGCGGAGACCGGCCTTCACGCCGAGGTCACGCTGGCGGAGGCCGGCGCCGGCGTTAACCCGGGGTGAGTGGTTGCCGACGAAGGCGCCTTCCTTGACCATGGAGACGGCGGAGGCGTCACCGATGATCTGCCAGGGCGAGGCGCCGACGACCGGGAAGCCGCGCTCGACGACCTCGCCCGGGAAGTCGGCGTTGATGATGGCGCGGTAGGGCGCGTATTTCTCGGTGATGGGGAAATAGAATTTCCGGTCCTCGAGCATCTCGGCCCAGATGCCGCCGTAGATGCAGCGGCCCATGTGCTCGATGAACTGGCCGTAGATGAAGGGATTGATGGGCGCGCCGGTCTGGGCGGCGTCGACCTTCACCTCGATCGGGGCGGCGCGGAGCGCGGCGGAGGGGAGGACAAGCATGGCGACAAGCAAGGACAGGGTCGGTGATTTCATGGGGTAAGAAACAGAGGGTAGACTACGGGGTCAGATAAGAATCGTGAAACGGCGAATCGCGAGCGGGATTGGGCGGGGAATCACGTGACCGTAAAGTGGGCGAAACGACCCGGGGCCTCGCGCGAAGGACGCGGAGGGCGCGAAGAGATCCAACCTTGGCGAACGTGGCGCCCTTGGCGCGAGGCCGGTTCGATAAATCAGGGGGGCGGGTCCGGTCCCCTAGCCGGGATTACTGCAGCTTCGAGAAATCCACCGGGGCCAGGAAGACGGAGGCCGGCGGGCTGACCAGAATGGGGCCGGCCTGCTCGGACGCGGTGCGGGCCTTGACCCAATCGGGATCCTGGCGGAAGCCGTCGAAGGAGGCCTTGGCCGCGTCCACGCTCTGGTGCGCGAGGAGGTAAACCAGGGTCTTGCCGGCACCCTTGTCGGCGTCGGTCGGGTGCCAGTACGGGAGATTGGTCATGCCGTGCTTGGCGAAGAGCTTGAGGGTGTGATCGCGGAAACGGGCATCGAGGGTGGCGAGTTTGCCCTCGTTGCACACGTAGGTGCGGAGCTCGTAGACATGGGCGCCAGTCAGGGCCGGGACCCCGGGCGAATAATCGGTCTCGGCCAGGTAGGTGGATTCGATGCCCGCCACGATCTTGCCGGCGGCCTCGGAGGCGTCGCGGGCCTTGATCCAGTCGGGGTCGTTGACGAAACCGGTCCACGAGGCCTTGGCGGCGTCGCGGCTGGCGTGCTTCACGACGTAATAGAGCTTGTTCTGGTCCTCGGCCTTTACGGGCAGCCAGTAGCCGATGTTCACCATGCCGTGTTTCTCGAAGAGGGCGCAGGTGTGATCGCGGAAGCGGGCGAGCATGTCGGGCATCTTGCCCGGCAGGACGGTGTAGATGCGCAGCTCGTAGACGGGGGCCGGGGCGTCGGTCCCGGCCACGCCGGGAACCGTGAGAAAGGAGCACATGAGCAGGAGGGAAAAGAGCGATTTCATGGGGTTGGGGATGAGGCACAGAACACGCGAATCACAGAGAAGCCAAGACAGGGTTTGGTCTCACGCAAAGGCGCAAAGACGCGAAGCGAGGCGATCTGACGAACCCACCCGGCCACGGGACGAATAGATTGAAATCCCACTCCCCTCCTTTGCGCCTTAGCGGCTTTGCGTGATAAAATGTATTCCTCTCAGGGCTGCTTCGCCGCCTCGGCCACGGCGTGGAAGGCAGGTTTGGGCTGGAGCTGGCGGTCGAACAGGAGGGGGTGGTTGGTGCGGCCGCGGACGGGCCAGCTGTTCAGCCAGGAATCGCCGTCGGTCACACCCCAGAAGGTCACGCGGTCGACGACATCGGCATGCTTGAGGAACAGCTTGAAGATGTCGGCGTAGCGGCGGGCGAGCTTTTCCTGGATCTCCGCCGGCAGGCCCGCGGTGTAGGGGTCGTTGTCCTCCGTGCGCTTTTCGCGCATGGAGATCTCGGCGCCGCCGACGTTGCGGGGGAGCACCTCGATATCCAGCTCGGTGAAGTGGACCTTCACCCCGGCGTCGCGCAGGGCGACGATGCTCGCCTCGATCTGGGCGATCGTCGGGGTCTCCAGCCGCCAGTGCGCCTGGGAGCCGACGGCGTCGATGCGCAGACCCTTGGCGCGCAGGTCGTGGACGAGCTTGACCACGGAGGCGAGGCGGCCGGGGGTCTCCATGTTATAGTCGTTGTAGAGAAGGGCGATGTGCTTGGGCAGCTCCTCGTTGGCGATCTTGAAGGCCTCGATGACCCACTCGTCGCCGAGGATGCGGCTGAACGACGTCGGGCGGACGGAGCCGTCTTCGACGATGGCCTCGTTGACGACGTCCCAAGCGTCGGTGCTGGGGCCGTAGAGCTTCGCCACGCGCTGCACGCGCTCGCGCATGCGCTTGAGCAAGGCCTCGCGAGCGAGGGGCTGGCCCTCGGTGTCCTCGAACACCCACTTCGGCGTCTGCGCGTGCCAGAACAGCGTGTGCCCGACCATGTACATGTCCTGGGCCTTGCCGTACCCGAAGTAGGCGCCGGCGGGGGCATCATTGTATTCGCCCGGCTGGGGGTTGTAGGGACCCCATTTCATGAGGTTGGTCGAGACGAGGGAATTGAACTGCTGTTTGACCAGCGGCCGCAGCGGGTGGTCGGGCTGCAAGGCGACATCGGCCCCGATGGCGGCGCCGATGAGGAATTTGCCGGCGTAGAGATCCTTGAGGGCGGGCAGCTCCTCGGCGGCGCGGAGGCCGGGGACGGCCAGGGAACACAGGGCGACGAAGGTCAGGAGGGGTTTCATGAGGTAAGGCAGAGCCAAGTCACGCGCCGCAGAAAAACAAGGGGCCGTTCGTACAAACTAGAGACTACCCGGGCGGGGAAGCTCTCACCACCGAGGCACCCGCCGTCGCCTTCCGGCTATGGCGCGGTAAGCGGTTTCCCCGCGGATGACGCAGAGGGGCGCGGATGGAGACAAGGAATTCACCACGAAGGACCGAAAAGTACCTCACCAGGAGTTTAGTCGATCTGCCCTTCGTGTCTTCGTGCCCTCGTGGTGAATGGATTCGGGATCTGCCCAACTTTCAGGTCTCCGGTTTCAGATCTGAGGTCTCTGCTTTCTGGTTTCCGTTTGCGCTCAGCGCCAGCGTCCGCCTAGCTGGCAGTCTCGTCGGGCCGGACGAGGACTAAGAACGAGTCGGTTCAACCGTTGGTTTCGCAGTCATGACCCCCCGTACCCCCACCCTGTCGGTCCTGTCCGTCGCAGGCCTCCTGGCCTCGCTTTTGTCTGTCGCCGTCCCCGCCGCCGAATCCGTCCCCGCCGCGGTGCCGGCCGAGAGCACCCCGGCCGTCGCCATGTTGCTCGCCGACCTTGAGGCCCGCTCGCCCAAGGACTGGAGCGACCAGGGGGCGATCGCGGCGATCAACGCCGAGACCCTGCAACTGGTGGAGAGCAACCGCCTCGCGAGCGGCGAGGACTTTTTCCGCGCTTCCGTCCTGCTGAGCCGGCACCTGGGGGAGTTCCGCACCGGCCGGGCGCAGTATGAATTGCTCCTGGCTGCAGCCGCCAAGGACCACCCGGGCGCAGGGAGCGGCCTGGGCCTGACCTGGGATATCCTCCTGGGACTGATGGGCCGCCCGGTCCGGATCGACGCCCAAAACATGGCCGCCACAAATCCCGCCTTCTACCAGTCGGACCCCGCCCCCGGCTGCATCCAGGCGGTGATGCGCGACCCGGCCGGGGCCCGCGCCAAGCTGGCCGGGCTGGTGGACAACCCCGAGATCAAGGCGATCGTGGACGCCGACCAGGCGGTCCGCCAAACCAACTGGAGCACGTTGAACGAGGAAGAGCGCAAGGCGATCATGACGGGGGACCAGCAGCGCAATGCCCGCATCCGCGCGATCGTCGCCGCGGGCGACGTGCGCACGGCCGATGATTTTGCCCGGGCCGCGCTGGTCATGCAACACAGCGGCCGGTTTGACGGCTATCAGCTCGCCCACGAGCTAGCGGTGTGCTCGCTGCTGCTCGGCGACCGCCGCAGCGGCCGGTGGCTCGTCGCCGCCAGTTACGACCGCCTGCTCCGTTCGGCCGCGCTGGACCAGCGCTTCGGAACACAGATAGGCCCCGCCGGCCCGCCGCGCGTGGATGAGGCCGGCATCAGCGACGCCCAACGCCTGGCCCTCGGCTGCCCCACGTTGGCGGCGGCCCGCACGCGCGGCAGCCAACGTCCCCCCACCCTGGAGGACAAGGACAACACGGTCACCGACCCGCGGACCAAAGTGTCGGTCTCCTACCCGCCGGGCTGGAAACTCGCGCGCAGCTCCCAGGTCGACGCGGCGGCCACGTCCGTCATCTTCCATCATCCGGACCACCCGCAAATCGCCCTCTCACTCTACTACCGCATGCAGCCGCTGGCGTCGGATCCCGCCGGGCCCGAGGCCGCGCTGCGCCAGCAAGCGGCGATCAAGGAGACAGACCGCCGGGGCATGGCGACAGACTACGCCAACGACCCGGCGAGCTTTCGGTACCGGGAGGCCAACGGCCGACCCTGCCTGAGCTGGACCGGCCGCTTCACGCACGAGGGAGCGCCCTGGGCCGAGCAGCTCGTGCGCGTCTCCGGCGCGAACAGCTATGCCCTGATCTTCGTGAAGGTCCCGGCCGCCCAGCTGGAGGCAATGCGCCCCTTGTTGGAAACCATGGCCGACACGCTGCAACTGCCCTGAATACGGTGGTGCAAGCCATGATCCCTTCCCACCGCCGATCAGTCTTCCGCCTTCTGGCCGTTTTTCTCGCCGGCGCGTGCCAAGCGCCTGGCGCCGCGCCGGAGGCCCAGACGGAGATGAGCGTGCAGCTGCCGCCGTTCATTGTGGAGTCCACCATCGGACCGACGTGGCGGTATACGGAGATTCCCCGGTTTGAAATCCTGTCGCGCTGCAACGATGTCACCACGGAGCGCCTGGCGCTGGCCTTCCATCGCGCCAACCAGCTGCTGGAGCTTGTGCTGCCGGAGCGGTTCCAGCTGACGCTCGATGTCCCGCAGGCGCTGATCTTCTACGACGAGAAACTCTGGCCCGTGGCGGAGCAGCAGGCCGTCGCGGCGATGCTGCAGGCTCATCCGCCGGCCCGGCCGGACGGGGTACCCTCGCCCGGCGCGCCGCCGCGCGTCCGCCTCGAGCCGATGACGGGGGCCAAGTTGCTGGCAGCCGACGCCGACCGTCCGGTTGCCGCCGGCAACGCTTTTTTCAGCAATCTCATGCTGACCGACGCCGACGCGATTGTGACCTTCGCCCTGGTCTCGGAAGCCACCATCGACCCGCAGCGGTCCTACCTGACGTCGGCCTATGTCAGCAATCTCCTGCAGAACCGGATTCCTTCCCTGCCCGATTGGTTTACGGCCGGATTCATGCGCCTCTACGATCGCATGGAATTCGCGGACAACACGGTCACGACCAGACCGCTGCGCTGGGAAATGCCGCAGTCGCCGACCGCCAAAGCGAAAAGCCCCCCATCGGAGTTGGAACTCCGGCTGCCGCTGGGCAGCTTTCTCGGCGGCGACGCGCCGGCGGCTGATCTCGGGCCTTGGCTGGAGCAAGCGGAGTTGCTGGTCGCGTGGGGCCTCGATCCCGCCCAGGGACGGGCCGAGGCGTTCTGGCGGTGGCTGGACCGCTTGAGCCGGGAGCCCGCCACGGAAGCGCTTTTCCGGGAATGCATCAGCTTGGATTACACCGCGGCCACGCGTTCGATCCTGGCCTATTCGGTCAACCACCGCGGCCTGCGCTGGGTGTTGCCGGAAGAGCGGTCGCGGCCGCCGTCGTTTCCTCTGGAAGACGCCACGGCCCGCCAGATCGCGCGCCTCAAGGGTGAGTGGGAGCGCCTGGAGGCGCGTTATGTGAGGAAGAACCGGCCGGCGTTGGAGGAGCAGTACACCGCGCTCGCCCGGCGCACGTTGCGGAAACCGTATGACCGGGGGGATCGGGATCCGCGGCTGGTGGCCTCCCTGGGGCTGTTGGAACTTGAGGCGGACGACGTGGCGGCGGCGAAGGCCCTGCTGGAGGAAGCAGTGGCGGGCGGCGTGGTGCGACCACGGGTGTATTACGCGCTGGCCCGTCTGCGGTACGACGCCCTCTTCGGCCGCTCGACGCGCAACGACGGGAAGTACACGACTGAACAGACCGACCCCATCCTGCAGCCTTTGCTCCAGGCAACGCGGCAGGCACCGCCGTTGTCGGCGGTCTATGAATTGATGGCGCACGTGTACCTCAACCGGGTGGAGCCGCCCACCGCGGAGGAATTGGAAGTACTGGCTCAGGGCACCCGCTATTTCAGCCGCAACAGCGGGCTCGTCCGTCAGGTGGCCGCGCTTCAGGGCGCCGCCAATAAGATGCGCCGCTGAAATTCCCCCTCCTTTGTGTCTTTGTGGTGAATGCTTGGGGTCTCGCCTGTCTTTTAGAATTCGGTTTGCGCTCAGCGCGAAGCCCGGCCTTGCTGGGGGCCTCGTCGGGCCAGACGGGAATGATACGTGCATCCTATTCCTTGTTTTCATTTGGCCGGTGCTGCGCCACGGTGCAGACCCCGAGCCTGTCGCCGATCCGCGGTTAGATCGCCTCCTGTACCGACATGGAAATCCTCCTTATTCTCGCGGCCTTTGTGATCTTTGGCGCGGCGCTCTGGTACATCCCGAGCCCGAAACCCCGCGACGACCGGGGTGACACTTCCCTGCCCTATACCGGGGGTGACACGTCTTCCTCCACTCCGGTCCATTCCGACCCCTGCAGCTACGGCCACGACTTCGGGTCGGATGGAGGCGGAGATTGCGGAGGTGATGGGGGTGGCGGGGGATCGGACTAAGGGCAGCGGTGATTACTTGTGACCGTTCGCCGGGAGTTCTTCCGGGGCGAAGAGGTAGTAGTTCAAGAGAGCCCAGCTGCGGGACGGGCGGTAAAGGAATAGCGGAACCAGCACGCCGCCGAAGGCCAGGTATTTGGCCGTGGGGAGGGTGATCGTGCGGGTGTAGGCGAGGAGGAGCACCGGGAGGAGGTAGCCCACGAGTGTGACGCCGAAGTTCAGGGACGTGGCACGGAGGTAGAAACCTTCCTGGCCGCCGGCGCCCTCGTAGCGGAAGCCGCAGGCCGGGCACGCGGGGTGCATCTGGTAGAGCTTGCCGGGCACGAAGAGCGTCTTGCCCCCACAGTTGGGGCAGCGGTGGGTCAGGCCCCGGGTGAGGATGGTGAGGCGGGTGACGCGCACCAGAGGACAGATGGCAGAGGACGGAGGACAGACGAGCGGGAAAACGAGACCTGAAACTGGAGACCTGAGGTCTAAAGCAGGTTTAAATGCGGATGGCGCGAAGATCGCGGAGGCGAGGATTGGCCACAAAAAGCGCAGAAGGCGCAAAAAACTGCATCAGAGTTCAACCGCTAATCTGCGCTAAGCGACGCTAAGGGGTTGGAGGCATGGTTCTGAATTAGCGGGAATGAGCGTCAATTAGCGGTTAACCCGGACGCACCCTACCCTGTTTGGGCTTTGTGTCTCGGTGACTTGGTGGTGAATCCGACGGAGCATTTCGTCGCGGTCTCTGCGGACTTGGCGTGTGGCGGATGGGGATCGAGGCGTGAGGGTTCTGCTGCGCTGGCTTTGTATCCTTCGCGAGAGATTTTTTGGTGGGCGTGAGCGTCCTACACACCCCGCCCTGCGGGCACCCCTCTTCAGAGAGGGGAATTTGAGATAAAGAAAAAGGCGCTCCGGTTAGGGAGCGCCTGGAAGGTTGAGCGGGGAAGGCGGGGTTCGGAGACCCCGCCCTACAGTTTACGGCAGGCCCGTTCGACAGGCTCAGGGCAAGTCGGTCGAGCCCATCAGGTAGCGGTCGCACTCGCGGGCGGCGCCGCGACCCTCATTGATCGCCCAGACGACGAGGGACTGGCCGCGGCGGCAGTCGCCGGCGGCGAAGACGCCCTTCAGGCTCGTCGTGTACTTCTCGTGCTCGGCCTTGATGTTGGAGCGGGGGTCCACCTCGACGCCCAGGTCCTTGATGAGGGGCTGTTCCGGCCCGAGGAAACCCATGGCGAGGAGGACGAGGGACGCGGGGCGGGTCTTCTCCGTGCCGGGGACTTCCGTCGGCACAAACTGGCCCTTGTCGTTCTTGCCCCACTTGATCTCGACGGTCACGAGCTCCTTCACGTTGCCCTGCTCGTCGCCGATGAACTTCTTCACCGTGGTCACGTAGATGCGGGGATCGGCGCCGAACTTGGCGGCGGCCTCTTCCTGGCCGTAATCCATCTTGTAGGTCTTGGGCCACTCCGGCCAGGGATTGTCGGCCGTGCGCTCCGTGGGGGGCTTCGGCAGGATCTCGATCTGGAGGATGCTCTTGGCGCCGTGGCGCATGGAGGTGCCGACGCAGTCCGTGCCGGTGTCACCGCCGCCGATGACGACGACGTCCTTGCCCTTGGCGTGGATGGGGCACTTGGCGGCGTCGCCCGCGAGGACGGCCTTGGTGTTGGCGGTGAGGAACTCCATCGCGAAGTGCACGCCCTTGAGCGACCGGCCCTCGATGGGCAGGTCGCGCGGCTTGGTGGCGCCGGTGCAGATGACGGTGGCGTCGAACTCCTTGGCGAAGGTGGCGGGATCGACGTTGTCGGTGTCACCGGTGCCCACGCTGGCGTTGCAGATGAACTTGATACCCTCCTGCTCCATGAACTTGATGCGGCGGAGGACGACCTCCTGCTTATCGAGCTTCATGTTGGGGATGCCGTACATGAGGAGGCCACCCGGACGGTCGGCGCGCTCGAAGACGGTGACGGTGTGGCCGGCGCGGTTGAGCTGCGCGGCGGCGGAGAGGCCGGCGGGGCCGGAGCCGATGACGGCGACCTTCTTGCCGGTGCGGACGGCGGGGGCCTGCGGGATGACCCAGCCCTCGTCCCAACCGCGGTCGGTGATGGCGGCCTCGATGTTCTTGATGGTGACCGCCGGCTCGTTGATACCGAGCACGCAGGAACCCTCACACGGGGCCGGGCACACGCGGCCGGTGAACTCGGGGAAGTTGTTCGTCTTGTGCAGGCGGTCGAGGGCCTCGTGCCAGAGGCCGCGGTAGACGAGGTCGTTCCACTCCGGGATCAGGTTGTTGATCGGGCAGCCCGAGGCCATGCCGCTGATGAGCTTGCCGGTGTGGCAGAACGGGACGCCGCAGTCCATGCAGCGCGCGCCCTGCGTGCGGAGCTTCTTCTCCTCCATGTGGTGGTGGAACTCCTTCCAATCCTTGACGCGCTCGACCGGCGTGCGGTCGACGGGAAGTTCGCGGAGATATTCGATGAAGCCGGTAGGTTTGCCCATGGAAGTGATGAAGTAGTGAGTAGCGGGTAGTGGGTAGCGAGTAGAAAGACAGCTAAGGTGGCGTTGGTTTTATATGCTCACTACTCGCTACTCGATGCTCGTTACTTTGATGATCAGTTTCCGCCGACGCGGCTCGTGTCCTTGGCGTTTTCCTCGAAGGCGGCGAGCAGGGCCTCGTCGCCGGTGAGGCCCTGGGCCTGGACGCGCTCGATACAGGCGAGCATGCGCTTGTAGTCCTTGGGCATGACCTTGACGAACTTCGGCACGAGGGCGGCCCAGTTGGCGAGGACCTCCTGCGCGCGCGGGCTCTTCGTGTAGTCGAAGTGCTTCTGGATGAGGGCGCGCACCTCGGCGATCTCGATGGAGGTCTCGAGTTTCTCGAGGCCGACCATGGCGAGGTTGACGTCGGGGGCGAACACGCCGGCCTCGTCGAGGACGTAGGCGACGCCGCCGGACATGCCGGCCGCGAAGTTGCGGCCGGTGCTGCCGAGGACGACGACGCGACCGCCGGTCATGTATTCGCAGGCGTGGTCGCCGACGCCCTCAACCACGGCGCTGACGCCGGAGTTGCGGACGGCGAAGCGCTCACCGGCGCGGCCGTTGAGGTAAACCTCGCCGGCGGTGGCGCCGTAGAGGGCGACGTTGCCGACGATGATGTTCTCGGACGCCTTGAAGGAGGCGTTGGCCGGCGGGTGGATGATGATCTTGCCGCCGGAGAGGCCCTTGCCGACGTAGTCGTTGGCGTCGCCCTCGATGGAGAGGGTGAAACCGTGGGTCACGAAGGCGCCGAAGCTCTGGCCGGCCGAGCCCTTGAAGCGGAACGAGATCGTGTCCGCCGGCAGGCCCTTGGCGCCGTACTTCTTGGTGACCTCGTAGCTGGTGATGGTGCCGACGACGCGGTTGACGTTCTTGATCGGCAGCTCGGCGACGACCTTCTCGCCCTTCGTGATGGCCGGCTGGGCCAGGGTGAGCAGGGTCGTGAGGTCGAGGGACTTGTCGAGACCGTGGTCCTGCTTAATGGTGCAGAACCGGCCGACCTCGGGGCCGACCTCGGGCTGGTAGAGGATGTTGGAGAAGTCGAGGCCCCTGGCCTTCCAGTGGGCGACGGCCTGGCGGGGCTCGAGGCGCTCGGTGTGGCCGATCATCTCCTCGATGGTGCGGTAACCCAGCTGGGCCATGAGCTCGCGGACTTCCTCGGCGATGAACCGCATGAAGTTGACGACGTGCTCGGGCTTGCCGGCGAACTTCTCGCGGAGGCGCGGGTCCTGCGTGGCGACACCCGCGGGGCAGGTGTTGAGATGGCAGACGCGCATCATGATGCAGCCCGTGGCGACGAGCGGCGCGGTGGCGAAGCCGAATTCCTCGGCGCCGAGCAGGGCGGCGACGATGACGTCGCGGCCGGTCTTGAGCTGGCCGTCGGTCTCGACCGCGATGCGGGAGCGGAGGTTGTTGAGGACGAGGGTCTGGTGGGTCTCGGCGAGGCCGAGTTCCCACGGGAGGCCGGCGTGCTGGACGGAGGTGAGCGGCGAGGAGCCGGTGCCACCGTCGAAGCCGGAGATCAGGACGACATCAGCGTGCGCCTTGGCGACGCCGGCGGCGATGGTGCCGACGCCGACCTCGGCCACGAGCTTCACGCTCACGCGGGCGTGGCGGTTGCTGTTCTTCAGGTCGTGGATGAGCTCCGCGAGATCCTCGATGGAATAGATGTCGTGGTGCGGCGGCGGGGAGATCAGGCCGACGCCCGGGGTGGTGCCGCGGGTCTTGGCGACCCAGGGATAGACCTTGGTGCCGGGCAACTGGCCGCCCTCGCCGGGCTTGGCGCCCTGGGCCATCTTGATCTGGAGTTCCTTGGCGCTGGCGAGGTACTCGCTGGTGACGCCGAAGCGGCCGGCGGCGACCTGCTTGATCGCGGAGTTCTTGGAATCGCCGTTCGCCATGGGGACGAAGCGGTCGGCGTCCTCACCACCCTCGCCCGTGTTGCTCATGCCGCCGATGCGGTTCATGGCGATGGCGAGGGTCTCGTGGGCCTCCTTGGAGATGGAGCCGTAGGACATGGCGCCGGTCTTGAAGCGCTTCATGATCTTCTCGACGGACTCGACCTCCTCAAGGGGGATCGCGTCGGCGAACTTGAAGTCGAGCATGCCGCGGAGCGTGGCGACGTTCTTGGAGGTCTCGTTGACGATCTTCGAGTAGTCCTTGAACGCGGCGTAGCTGCCGGTGCGCACGGCCTTCTGCAGGCGGTGGATGGATTCCGGGTTGAAGAGGTGGAACTCGCCGTCGTTGCGGTACTGGTACTGGCCGCCGACGGGCAGCACGGTGCCGTTGACCTCGCGGTCCGGGTAGGCGGCGCGGTGGCGGGTGAGGACCTCCTGGGCGATGACATCGAGGCCGATGCCGCCGACGCGGGAGGGGGTCCAGGTGAAGTAGTGGTCGATGACGTCCTGGCGGAGGCCGACGGCCTCGAAGACCTGGGCGCCGCGGTAGCTCTGGATGGCGGAGATGCCCATCTTCGAGGCGACCTTGATGATGCCCTTGGAGGCGGCCTTCACCATGTTTTGGCAGGCCTTCTTGTGGTCGAGCCCGGGGAGCATGCCGTCCTGGATCATGCCATCGATGGTCTCGAAGGCGACGTAGGGATTGATGGCGCTGCAGCCGTAGCCGATGAGCAGGGCGAAGTGGTGCACCTCGCGCGCCTCGCCGGTCTCGAGGACCATGGAGATGCGGGTGCGGAGGCCCTCGCGGATGAGGAAGTGGTGCAGGCCGGCGGCGGCGAGCAGGGCCGGGATGGGCGCGAAGTCCTTGGTGACGCCGCGGTCGGAGAGGATGAGGATGGTGACCTCCTCGTCCTCGATCATGCGGCGGGCGATGTGGCAGATCTCCTCCATCGCCTTGGCGAGGCCCTTGTCGCCGCGGCTGGCGCGGAACAGGATGGGCAGCACGCCGACCTTGAAGCCGGGCTGGTCGAGGCGGCGGATCTTGGCGAATTCCTCGTTGGTGAGGACGGGCCACTTCAGCTCGACGCGGCGGCAGGCCAGCGGGTCGGGGTTGAGGAGGTTGCCCTCGGAGCCGAGACGGGTCTCGGCCGAGGTGATGATCTCCTCGCGGATGGAGTCGATCGGGGGGTTGGTGACCTGCGCGAAGAGCTGCTTGAAATAGTCGTAGAGCAGGCGCGGCTTGTTGGAGAGAACGGCGAGGGGCGTGTCGTTGCCCATCGAGCCGATGGCCTCGACGCCGTCGCGGGCCATCGGGGCGAGGATGATGCGCTGGTCCTCGAAGGTGTAGCCGAAGGCGAGCTGGCGGTGCAGGAGGGTGGCGTGGTCCGGCTGCGGCACGGAGGGCGCGGCGGGCAGGGCCTCGAGCTTGACGAGGTGCTCGTTGAGCCACTCGCGGTAGGGGCGCTCGCCGGCGAGCTGGCGCTTGATCTCGGCGTCGGGAATGATGCGGCCCTCGACGGTGTCGACGAGGAACATGTGGCCGGGCTGGAGGCGGCCCTTCTCGCGGATGGACTCGGGCGGCAGGTCGAGCACGCCGGCCTCGGAGGCCATGACGCAGAGGTCGTCGTTGGTGATGTAGTAGCGGCAGGGGCGCAGGCCGTTGCGGTCGAGCACGGCGCCCATCTGGCGGCCGTCGGTGAAGCAGATGGCGGCGGGGCCGTCCCACGGCTCCATGAGACAGGAGTGGTACTGGTAGAACGCCTTGCGGGCGTCGTCCATCGTCTCGTGGTTGGACCACGGCTCGGGGATCATCATCATCATCGCGTGCGACAGCGGACGACCGGCGAGCACGAGGAGCTCGAGGGTGTTGTCGAACATCGACGAGTCGGACCCGTTGGGATTGATGATGGGGAGGATCTTGGAGATGTCTTCGCCGAAGAGTTCGCTGGCGAACAGGGCCTGGCGGGCGTGCATCCAATTGATGTTGCCGCGGAGGGTGTTGATCTCGCCGTTGTGCGCGATGTAGCGGTACGGGTGCGCGCGATCCCAGCTCGGGAAGGTGTTGGTCGAGAAACGCGAGTGCACGAGGGCGATGGCGGTCTCCATCGCGGGGTGCTGCAGGTCGGGGAAATAGCGCTCGAGCTGCTCGGTGGTGAGCATGCCCTTGTAGACGAAAGTCTTGAAGGAGAGGCTCGGGATGTACCACATCTCGGCGCCGGAGTAGGTGGACGTGCGGATGACGGCGTAGGCGCGCTTGCGGATGACGTAGAGCTTGCGCTCGAAGGCGGCGTCATCGGGCGTGTCGGCGCCGCGGCCGATGAAGACCTGGCGCATGAACGGCTCGGCGGACTTCGCGGTGTCGCCCAGCATCGAGTTGTCGGTGGGGACGGTGCGCCAGCCGAGGAGAACCTGGCCCTCGGACTGGATGATGCCGGCGAAGACCTCCTCCAGCTTGCGGCGGGCGGTGGGATTGCGCGGGAGGTAGACGAGGCCGGCGCCGTACTGGCCCTCGGCGGGCAGGTTGAGGCGCGAGAGCTTCTTGGTGACCTCGGTGAAAAACTTGTGGGGGATCTGGAGCAGGATGCCGGCGCCGTCGCCGGTGTTGATCTCGGCCCCGCTGGCGCCGCGGTGGTCGAGATTCTTGAGCACCTGGAGGCCCTGTTGCAGGGTCTGGTGGGACTTGCGTCCTTTCATGTCGACGACGAAGCCGACGCCGCAGGCGTCGTGTTCAAACCACGGATCGTAGAGGCCTTGCTTGCCGGGCCGGGCGGCGGAGTCGTTCGTCAGGTTGGACATGGAGGTGTTCGGGCGTTGGGAGCGGTTTGCGGTCCGCGCAGGGTCAGGATTCGGACTGTCTCCAGTCTGCGCGGGAAGCCAATAAACGTGCACCAGAGCGGCTCGTGGCAATAGTGTTTTTTAATCGGGGGGATCAGGGCGGACACAGGCTCTCACCCGAGGGCGGAGCACACCTCCGGAATAGGAGGTGTTGAAGGCTGTCATAAGCGGATTCCGCGCCAGTTTTGCGGGCAAAAAGCGGGGCGGACCGGAACGAAGCCAGACCGGGTGCGGCGCGGCCGGGATGGGGTCCGGCGGGCGGGCGCGGCGGGATCGCCTGGCTGGGGTGGCTTCCGGACGTAAAAGACGGACCGGGCGGGGCGCGGCGACGCCGGCCGGAAACAACTTCCGCCGGGACTGGAAAATTTTGTTTGCTACGCCCCGGGCTTTGGGGTCTGGTGACCGCTCTTCAGTCGGAAATCGGGACGTAGCTTAGCCTGGTAGAGCGCTTGCTTCGGGAGCAAGAGGTCGAGAGTTCGAATCTCTCCGTCCCGACCATCCTTCGCCTAGATGTGCGAATAATTGGATGGTCTTCGGTAATCCTGAGGTGGAGCGGCATTTTACTCGCTTCGCAGACCGAGTGGCTACGGATGGCATCGCCATACTTCACTCAGCGCTGACTTTCGGGGGAATCGGTCAGGATGTAGCCGGGGTCGCTGACCCCGGTTTTTCATTTTCAAGGTTTGATATTCACCGGACCGGGGTCCCCGAGCCCGGCTACAGCCGGCACCAGAGTCTGCTCTAGACCGACAGGAACGGGTTGAAGCGGCGCTCGTTGGCGGCGGTGGTGAGCGGGCCGTGGCCGGGGGCGAGGATGGCCTCGTCGGGCAGGAGGGCCATGATGCGGCGCGAGTGCGTGAGCTGGCGCTGGCAGCAGAAATAGCCGCCGCCGAGGGAGCCGGCGAAGATGAGGTCGCCCGAGATAAGGACGGCGGGTGACTGCGGGCAGGCCAGAGACTTCACGAGGTAGCAGTTGTGGGCGTCGGCGTGGCCCGGAGTGCTGAAGGCGGTGATGCTCAGGCCGGCGTAGGCGACGGTGCTCCCCTCCCCCAGCCCGCGGCATTGGGCCCAGCGGCCGTTGGGCGGACCATGGAAGAAGCCGAGCTCGGTCTCGCGGAGGACGACGTCGAGGCCGCCGATGTGTTCGGCCTCGTAGTGCGTGATGAAGACAGCCTCGAGGCGCTGGATCTGCTTCGGCCACGCGCGGTGGAGTTCGGCGTGGCTGGCCCCGGTGTCGAAAAGGACCGCGCTGTCGCCGCCGGTGGAGACCAGGTAGGCGTTGGCCACGCCGACGCCGTACGGCATGCGCAGCGGCACGAGGCTGAAGGCCAGGCCGACGGCATCCGGCAGCGGGTAATTGCCCTGCGCGAGGGCGGTGAGACCGACCTCGTTGAGGTTGAGCACGCCGGCGAGCCGGGCCAGCTCGGCCTGGGTCAGGTCGGGGCGGTAATCGAGGGCGTCCTTGAGGCGGCTGAGCTCGATCCCGGTGGCGGCGGCAAGGTTCTCGACGGTCAGCGGGACGTTGCGCGCGGCCTTTTCGAGCACGTCGCCCAATTCGTCCTCGAGGGCGGGTTTGTCGGTGGGCAGCGGCATAGGGACAGGCTACGACATAAACCGCAGAACGGAAACACGAAACCGTTTCACAGGACGGGCCGTTTGTTTCGGCCAAAAAGGATTTCCCTTCGCCGGGGATTCTTGCACGGTTTTGGCATGGACGCCGTACAACAGGAAGTCACCGACATCTTCATCCGCACCAAGGCGCTGCTGCAGGGGCACTTTGTGCTGCGCTCCGGGCTGCACAGCGGGCACTTCTTCCAGTGCGCGCAGGTGTGCCAGGATATGCCCGCCGTGGAGCGCCTGGGGGCGCTGCTGAAGCAGAAGCTGGGCGGGCTGGCCTACGACACTGTGCTGGCGCCCGCGATGGGCGGGCTGGTAATCGGCCAGGAAGTGGCGCGGCAGTCGCGCAGCCGGTTTATTTTTGCCGAGAAGGAAAACAACGTCCTGGTGCTCCGCCGCGGCTTCACCTTCAAGCCGGGCGAGAAGGTCCTCGTGGTCGAGGACGTGATCACGCGTGGCGGCCGGGTGCAGGAATGCCTGGAGATCGTGAAGAAGCACGGTGGCACGGCCGTGGCGGTGGCCGTGATGGTGGACCGCAGCACGGGCCTGGCGAAATTTGATGTGCCGACGTATTCGCTACTGGAAATGAGCTACCCCACCTACCCGGCCGATCAGGTTCCGACCGAGATGGCGAAGATCCCGGCGACGAAGCCGGGGAGCTGAGCGGTCTTTTCTGATGGCGTCCTGCTGAGCCCTCCAGAAATCCAACAGGCGGGATATGGAGAACCCGCCCTACAGCAAAAAAGGCGCACCTTGCGGTGCGCCTTTTTTGAATTCCGAAACCGCCGGATCAGCGGATGTAGAAGATCACGTAGCGGTAGACGCCGCGGTAGTGGACGAGGGCGATGTTGCGGCCGTTGACCAGGACGGCGCGGGCGACGGCGGCATCGGTGACCGGGGTGCGGTTGATCTGCTCGATGACCATGCCGACGCGCAGGCTCTCGGCGTAGGGGGAATCCTCGGCGATCTCCGTGATAATCAGGCCGTCAACGCGACCGTCGATGCGGTTCTGCTGGCGGAGTTCGTCGGTCAGCGGGTCGGCCTTCACGCCGGGGAGGAGTTCGCCGAAGCGGGCATTGTCGTCGGGGCGCTGGGCGAGCGTGACCTCGGTCTGGCCGGGCTTGCCGTTGCGGATGTAGTCCACGGTGACGGTGGTGCCGGGCGGGATCTGGGCGATGCGCAGGCGCAGGTCGTCGCGGGTGGAGACGGACTTGCCGTTGATGCTGGTGATGATGTCCTCGCGCTTGAGGTCGGATTTGCTGGCGGGGCCGCCGGGAGGCAGGTTGGTGATGAGGAGGCCCTTGGTGTCCTTGGAGACGCCGAAGGATTCGGCCATCTCGGCGGTGAGGACGTCGGTCTCGACGCCCATGTAGCCGCGGGCGACGGTGCCGGTCTCGATCAGGCTGTGCATGATGGAGCTGGCGAGGTTGATCGGGATGGCGAAGCCGATGCCGATGTTGCCCTGCGAGGTGGAGAGGATGGCGGAATTGATGCCGATGAGGCGGCCGCGGGCATCGATGAGGGCGCCGCCGGAGTTGCCCTGGTTGATGGCGGCGTCGGTCTGGATGAAGTCCTCGTAGCCGGCGACATCATCGAGGATGCCGACGCGACGGCTGGTGGCCGAGACGATGCCCATGGTCACGGTCTGGCCGACGTCGAGGGGGTTGCCGATGGCGAAGACCACGTCGCCGACGCGGAGGTTGTCGCTGTCGGCCAGGGTAGCGCTGGGCAGGTTCTCGCCCTCGATCTTGATGATGGCGACGTCGGTCTTGGGGTCGGTGCCGATGATCTTGGCGGTGAACTCGCGTTCGTCGGTGAAGAGGACCTTGAGCTCGTCGGCGCCCTCGACGACGTGGTTGTTGGTGAGGATGTAGCCGTCGGCGGAGACGAGGACGCCGGAGCCCATGCCGCGTTGCTTTTGCTCGCGGCCCTGGATGCCCTGGCGGCGGAAGAACTCGGGGACCTGCTGGCGGACGGTCTTGCTGGAATAGACGGAGACGACCGCGGGCCGGATCGAGTCGAGGATGTCGGCGTAGCTGGTGACGACGGGGGACTTGCCGGCGCTGACCGGGGAGGAATCGACCTTCAGGTCGGGCTTCGTGGCCGGCGTGGTCTTTTTGTCAGCGGCGATCAGGCCCAGGGAGAGCCCGGCGAGCGCGGAAACCAGGAAGGAGGCAAAGACGACTTTCGGGATTTTCATGGGTAAAGAGTGCGGGCACTGACACTGGCCATGGGCGTCGGTTCCGCAAGCGGGGAGCGACGGGGCGGACAAGGGCTCGCGGGCACGGGCTGCAGCCTTAAGCCGGGGGTGGCCTGCCGGGTCGGACGGCCGGCGGTGATTCCCGGAGCGCGAGCAAGCTCGCTGCCCACCGAGAACCGCAAGCAGGGGACTTAGAAGCCCTTGATCTTGAAAAGGCTGGTGACGCTCTCGTTGGTGTTTATCCGGAGGATGGCCTCGC
Source organism: Lacunisphaera limnophila (assembly GCF_001746835.1). Taxonomy (NCBI): domain Bacteria; kingdom Pseudomonadati; phylum Verrucomicrobiota; class Opitutia; order Opitutales; family Opitutaceae; genus Lacunisphaera; species Lacunisphaera limnophila. Next base: position 4,091,091 of record NZ_CP016094.1, read on the forward strand.
CGAGGAGGGGGGCGATGCTGAGCACCGTGATGGGCAGCCCGCGGGTCTCGATCGGCACGGAATTGGTCGTGATCAGCTCGTCGATGAGGCCGGTCTTGAGACGCTCGTAGGCCATCTCGTTGAGCACGCAGTGGCTGACGGCGGCACGGATGCTTTTGGCGCCGTGGTCCTTCAGGATCTTGGCGGCGGCGGTGAGGGTGCCGGCGGTCTCGGTGATGTCGTCCACGAGGAGCACGTCGCAGCCGGCGACCTCGCCGACGATGTTGATGGCCTCGACCTTGGTGGCGCTCGTGCGCTTCTTGGCCACGAGGCCGAGGGAGGCGCCGAGGACGTCGGCGTAGGCGGCGGCCATCTTCATGCCGCCGACGTCCGGCGAGAACACGACGAGGTTGTTGCTGCGCTTGGAGGCGAGATACTGGAAGAAGACCGGCGAGGCGAAAAGGTGATCCACCGGGATATCAAAGAAGCCCTGGATCTGCTGGCTGTGCAGGTCCATCGCGAGCACACGATTCGCGCCGGCCGACATGAGCAGGTTGGCGACGAGCTTGGCGGTGATGGGGACGCGGGGCTGGTCCTTGCGGTCCTGGCGGGCGTAGCCGTAGAACGGGATGACGGCGGTGATGCGCTGGGTCGAGGCGCGCTTGGCGGCATCGATCATGATCAGCAGCTCCATCAGGTGATGGTTCGTCGGCGGGCAGGTCGACTGGATGAAGTAGGCGTCGGCGCCACGGATGTTCTCGTTGATCTTCACGAACGATTCCCCGTCGGGGAAACAGTTCACGGTGGCATCGCCGAGCGGCACGCCGATGGACTGGCAGATTTCCTCTGCAAGTGCGCGATTGGAAGAGCCGGAAAAGATCTTGAGCTTCGTGTCCCTCATGTAGCCGCTTGGGTAGCGGAGACGGGGGCCAGCGGGAAGTTTATTCTGGCCGGACGGGCTGTTCGAGGCGGTCGACGCGCTTGAAGAGGTCGGGCAGGCGCTGCGAGAGGATGGCGATGCGGCGCTCCAGCATGACGGGGATGGCGGGGTTGCCGAGGACGTAGGACCCGGGAGCCAGGTCGGTGGTGACGCCCGCCTGGGCCCCCACCTTGCTGCCCTTGCCGAAGGTCAGGTGGCCGGCGGCGCCAGCCTGGCCGCCCATCACGCAATAATCCTCCAAGGTGGTGCTGCCGGAGATGCCGACTTGGGCGCAGAGGATGCAGTGCCGGCCGATGATCACGTTATGGGCGATTTGGACGAGATTATCGATCTTGGTGCCCTCCCCCACCACCGTGCGGCTGAACCGGGCGCGGTCGAGGGTGGCGTTGGCCCCGATCTCGACGTCGTCGCCAATGGCCACGATCCCGATCTGGGGCACTTTCTCGTGCCGGCCGTTGACAAATTCGTACCCAAAACCGTCGGAACCGACGACCGCCCCGGGCTGGAGGCGGACGCGGCGGCCAAGGGTGCAGGCGGCCGCGACCATGGCCCCCGGCAGGAGGAAGCAGTCGGCGCCGAGGCTGGCCCCCTGCCCGATGAAGACGGAAGCCTGAAGGACGGTGCCCGGACCGATGCGGGCGCCGGCCTCGATGACGCAGAGCGGGCCGATATGGGCGGTGGGATCGACCACCGCGGTGGGATCGATCACGGCGGAGGGATGGATTCCCGGGATGGGCTTGGGCCAGAGGGACTGCTCGATGCGGGCGCAGAGGCGGGCCAGGGCGACGGAAGGGTTCTCGACGAAGAGGAAGACCTGATCGGCCCGGGGCTCGCCGGCATAATCCAGGGGCAGCAGGATGACCGTGGCGGCGCTGGTCGCGACCTGGGCCTTGTACTTGGTGTTGCCGAGGAAGGAGAGATCGCCGGCCCGGGCGGCGGTGAGGGCCGCGATGTCGGTCACCGCGTGGGTGGCGTGGCCGGCGGTGCGCTGGGCGCCGACGATGCTGGCGATTTCCGCGGGGGTGTAGGCGACCTGCATGGGCACAAAAAAGCCCTGTTCGGTGGAACAGGGCTTGGCAAGGCTACTTGTGCTTACTTGGTCACGCCGGGGACCGTGAAACCCGCGGGAGCGGCCGGAGCGGCGGCCGGGGCGGCGGGGTCGCGGCGGGAGCGGCGGCGCTCGGGGCCGGGCGGTCCTTGTTCACCTCGGCGAGGACGGCCTCGGTGAGGTCGTAGGCCGGATCGGCGTAGAGGACGCCGGGGATGCCGAAGAGGGTCGGACCGGAGCGGTCGAGGACGAGGGTCGAGCCCTGGCGCTTGGCGATGTCATTCACGACCTTGGTGATCTCCTCGAGGAGGAGGTCGCGGTGGGTCTTGATGCGCTGCTGGAGGGAGCGCTGGGTGTTGGTGCGGAAGTTCTGGACCTCGCCCTGCTTGCGCTGGATCTCCTCGAGCTTGGCCTGGGCATCGGCCTCGGCCTTGGTGCGGGCCTCGGCGGTGAGGAGGGTGTTCTTGGACTGGTCGATCAGTTCCTTGTACTCATCCACGAGGGTCTGGCCCTGCTTGTTGAGTTCCTCGACCTGTTCCTGCGCCTTTTGCTCGGCGTCGCGGAACTTGGCGTTGGCCTCTTCCGTCTTGTAGTGGTTGTCGTAGACCTTCGCCATGTCGACGACGGAGAGCTTCACGGCCGGCTGCGCGAGCAGGGCGGTGGAGCCGACGGTCAGGGCGGCAAAGGTCAGGAGGGTGCGGAGCATCGTTTTCATAAGGTTGGGAATTCGGGGGGTATGAGAAGGGGGAGATTAGGCGATCAGAAGCGGGTGCCGAAGGAGAAATTGAACTGGTTTCCCTGATTGTTGAAACGGTCGGTCGTGAGCGGGATGCCGAAGTCGAGGCGCAGCGGGGCGCCGGCGACGAAGAGCATGATGCCCACGCCGAAGTTGTCGTTGTAGCCGACCGGGCTGAAGTCGTAGGCGTCGGTGTTGATGAAACCGGCGTCGTAGAAGAAGGCCATGCGGACGGGCTTCACGAGGTCGAAGGAGTACTCGAGGCTGAAGAAGCCGTAGGTCTTGCCGCCGAGGGGCTCGCCGATGGCGTCCTTGGGGCCGACATCACGGAACTCGAAGCCGCGCAAATCGTTGGGGCCGCCGAGGAAGTAGCGGTCGTAGAACGGCACGCCGGGGACGAACGGGCCGAAGGTGACATCCTGGCCGGTGCTGTCCTTGATGGTGCGGAACTGGGGCTTGTCGCTGTCGCCGAAGCTCTCGACCACGCCGGTGCGGCCGATGACGGCGAGCACCTGTTCCTGGAACTCGGCGACAGGGAAGAACTTCGAGCCGCGGAACTCGACGCGGTAATAATGGTTGTCGCCGCCCATCGGACCGCCGGCCAGGTCGAGGTTGAGGGCGGTGTAGTGGCCGCGGGTCGTGCTGACGATGCGGTCGCGGGTGTCCTGGTTGAGGATCAGGCCGAGGCGGGAGGTGTTGGTCTTGCCCTCGTAGAGGCGGAACTGGATGGGGGCGGTGGGATCGACGTTGGCGACGTCGATGACCTCATAGGTGTAGGAGAGGCGGGATTCGAGCCAGTTGAAGAGGCGCTTGCGGGCGTAGACCTCGCCGCCGGTGCGGATTTCCTCGTAGTAGGAGCTGTTGTAGTCGGAGGTCGTGCGGTAGACTTGGAAGCCGGTGGCGAGCTGGCGCTCGAGGAAGTACGGTTCCTCGAAGGCCATGATCAGCTCGCTGGACTGGGAGCCGATCTGGAAGCGGAGGCGGAACTTCTGGCCGTCGCCCTGGAAGAAGGAGCGGCGGTTGAAGATGTCGAAGTTGGACTGGGTGACCTCGGCGAACACGACGGCCTTCTCCAGCGAGCTGAAGCCGGCGCCGAAGGTGAGGTTGCCGGTGCGGGCCTCCTGGACGGAGATCTTGAGGGTGCGGCGGCCGGGGATGTTGGTGGACTCGTCGGTGACGTTGACCGGGTCCTCGAAGAAGCGGGTGTTCTCGAGGCGGAGCTTGCTGATCTTCAAGCGGACGCTGTCGAACACATCGCCGGGCCCGAGCACGAGCTCGCGGAGGATGACGATGCTCTTGGTCTTGGTGTTGCCCTCGATCTTGATGGACTCGACCTGGATCTTCTCGCCCTCGGTGATCTGGTACTCGACGTCGATGTTGCCGGTCTCGAGGTTGGGCTTGCGGACGAGACGGACGCGGGTGTCGGGGGGCAGGTAGCCGGCGCGGCCGTAGAAGTCCTCGATCGACTCGGAGTCCTTGTCGAGGAGAGAGGGCTTGAAGACCATGCCCTTGCGCTGGCGGGGGATGAAGCCGAGCATCTGCTCCGGGAAGAGTTTCTCGCCGGTGAAGGAAATCTCGCCGACGCGGTACTGGCGGCCCTCGTTCACGCGGATGGTGATGACGAGCTTGTCGGGTTTCGGGTAGTCGAAGGTGATCTTGTCCTCGGCGATCTCGACGTCGAGGAAGCCCTCCTCCTGGTAGTAGTCGCGCAGCTTGATGAGATCCTCGTCGAACTCGTCGTCCTTGAGGCGGCCGTTGCCGAGGAGCCAGGAGATCATGGTCCATTTCTTGGTTTCCATCTCCTTGCGGAGACGGCGGGCCTTGATGGAGTCGTTGCCGACGAAGTTGACGGCGCCGATCTTGACGCGAGCGCCCTCGCGAATCTTGAAGGTGACGGTGCTGAAGCCGGTGGTGCGGTTACGGTCGATGGTGTAGCTGACCTGAGCCTGGTTGAAGCCGCGCTTCTGGTAGTACTCGTAGATTTTCTGGCTGTCCGCCTTGATCTGGCGCTCGTCGAGGGGGCCGTTGGCGACGGTCTTGATCTCCTTGGCGAGTCGGCGGGACTTGATGGCCTTGTTGCCGTCGTACTGGATGTCGAGGACCCGGAACTTGGGGGTGAGCTCGAAGACGAAATTGACGATATTGCCCGCCGACTCCTCGCGCTTGACCTCGATGAACTCGAAGACGCCGGTGCGGTAGAGAGAGCGGATGTCGCGGTCGATCAGGGCCTCGTCGAGCTCGGTATCCTCGCGCAGGACCATGTTGGCGCGCACGATCTGCTCGCTGACGGTGGCCATGCCGACGAACTTGATGGTGATGGTGCCAACGCGGCTGGGCGCGGGCTCAGCCGCGGGCTGGGCGGGGGCAGGCCCGAGCTGCGCGTGCAGAACGGGGGTGCCGGCGGCGAGGATAAGGCAGGCAAAAAGAGCCCGGTTGAGCAGGTTACGGGGTGAAGTTTTCAAAGCGCGTAATTTCTTGAAGGAAAGTCAGTTTCAAATCTCCTACCGGTCCGTTGCGCTGCTTGGCAACGATTAAATCCGCCGCCCCGGTGGCGGTCTGGAATTTTTCGTCGGCATCCTTGGGACGGGAAAGCATCAGCACTACGTCGGCATCTTGCTCGATGGAGCCGGATTCGCGCAAGTCCGAGAGTCGGGGGGTGCGGTTTTCCTTTTCCGAGGAGCGGTTAAGCTGACTTAGGACTAGGACCGGTACATCTAGTTCCTTGGCAAGGGCCTTTAATCCGCGGGAGACCTCGGCGACCTGCTGTTCGCGGGGGGCGCGGGGGTCGGAGCCGTTCAAAAGCTGAAGGTAATCGACGATGACCATGCCGAGCTTCTTGCGGGCGTGGATGCGGCGGGCCTTGGCGCGCAGCTCCATGATCGTGAGGTTGCTCGAGTCGTCGATCAGGATGGGGGTCTTCTTGAATTCCTCGGCGGCCTGGCCCAGGGCGTTGACCTCGCGGCCGTCGCGGCCGACCAGGCCGTCGCGCAGGAGCTTCATGTTCACGCGGGAACGGGCGCAGAGCATGCGCAGGGCGAGCTGGGAGGAGCTCATTTCCAGAGAGAACACGAGGACCGGCACGGGGTCGCCCTTGCCCGGCTTGGGCATGGCGGCGGCCTCGGCGATGTTGAGGGCGAAGCTGGTCTTGCCCATGGAGGGGCGGGCCGCGATCACGATCATTTCCTGTTTCTGGAAACCGAAGGTCATGGCGTCGAGGTCCTTGAACCCGGAGGTGACGCCGGTGAGCTCGCCCTTCTTCATGAGCAGCTTGGCGATGACCTGGTTGGCGTCCTTGATGGCCTCCTTGATCTCCTGGGCGCTGTCGCTGACGCGGTCCTGGGTGACCTTGAAGAGCTCCTGCTCGACCTTGTCGACGAACTCCTCGAGCCCGCCGGTGAAGCCGTAGGCCTGCTCGATGGCGCCGGTGGCGGTCTTGATCAGCTCGCGGAGGAGGTGCTTCTCGCGGACCTTCTCGATGAAGTAGCCAGCGTGGGCGGTGGTCGGGATCTTGCCCGTGACCTGCATCAGGTACGGGAATCCGCCAACTTGGTCGAAGACGCGGCGGGTGGTCAGTTCCTCGGCGAGGACCTCGAGGGTGACGGGCTGGCCCTTCTGGTAGAGTTCGACGATGCCGGCGAAGATCTGCTGGTTGGCCGGCCAGTAAAAGCAATCGGCCGCGACCCGGGCCTCGAGGCAGCGGGCGACGGTGTCGCTGCCGTCCAGCAGACAGCAGGCGAGCACGTGCTGCTCAGCCTCCTCGCTGGCGGGCATCTCGCGGCTGACCGGCCGGGGGGCACCGCGCGCGTCACCGCCGGCGCTGCCGCGGGCGTAGGACGGACGGGACTCGGTGCTGGTTTCGGCCATGACGGGTCAGTAAGTTTCCGAAGGGGGGCGGCGGCAACCATCGATTGCCGACAATTTCCTCACCGGGACCGGTGGATAACAAAAGAACCACGGCGGGGTCGCCGTGGCTCGAGGAGTGAATGATTCCGACCCGCGGCGGAGGTAGAGGCTTGCACCCATACGCGCAGCGGGGACCGGACCGGGCGGGCCTTACGAGGCGGCGGCCGGCTCGATCGGGTTCTCGGATACGACGTCGAAGGTGAGCTCGACGGTGACTTCGGAATGCAGGCGGATGTTCACCGCGTGCTTGCCGAGGGCCTTGATGGGCTGGCCGAGGTGGATGCGGCGCTTCTCGATCGTGATGCCGGCGGCGGTCAGCTTCTCGTGGATGTCGTTCGTGGTGACGGCGCCGAAGAGCTTGCCGCCCTCGCCGGTCTTCACGGCGATGGCGATGCCGGCCTTCTCGATCTGCTTGGCGAGCGCCTGGGCGCCGTCGAGCTCCTTGGCCTCGCGGAGACCGCGGGCCTTCTTGAGGGCCTCAACCTGCTTGCGGTTGGCCACGGTGAGGGGGACCGCCTTGCCCTGGGGCAGGAGGAAATTGCGCGCGTAACCGGCGCGGACTTTGACCTGGTCGCCTTCGGCGCCCAGACCGTCGACGGGTTGGAGGAGGAGAACTTCTGCGTTAGCCATGATCGGATCGGAGTTGGATGTTTTGTTGAAAGGGAGGGAATCGGGGGCCGTTTAAAACGGAACGTCTTCGTCCAGGTTTTCCTGGGGGGCCGGGGCGGCGGGACGCGCGCTGGGCGCGGCGCCGGCGCGGGGGGCGTAGGAACGGGGTTCCCCACCCTCCCCACCCGGGGCGCCACCTTCACCGCGACCGCCGCCGAGGAACTGGAAGTTCTCGAGGACGACCTTCATGCGGCTGCGCTTTTCCTTGGTGGTCTTGTCTTCCCACTGGTCGAGGCGGAGCCGGCCCTCGACGAAGAGCGGGCGGCCCTTGGTGCAATACTTGGAGATATTCTCGCCGGACTTGCCCCAGGCCTCGATGTCGATGTAGGTCACCTCTTCGCGCTCGCCGCCGCTGTCGTCCTTGAACTTGCGGTTGACCGCGATGCTGAACGTGCAGATGGCGGTGCCCTTCGGCGTGACCCGGAGTTCCGGGTCGCGCGTCAGGTTGCCGATGAGCATGACTTTGTTGAGATTGGCCATGGAGGGAAGGCGCGGCGGCGCGCGGGAGGATTAGACGCTCTCGACGAGGGCGCGGTAGACGGTGCCGTTGAGGCGGAGGCGCTCGTGGAGCTGCGCGGGGGCGGCGGCGGGGCCCGAGAAGTTGACCTGGACGTAGACGCCCGCGGGGAACTTGTCGTCGGTGACGCGGATGAAGTCGCGGCGGCCGAGGTTCTCGACGGCGGTGACCTCGCCCTGCACGGCCGTGATTTCCTTCTTCACGGTCTCGATGATCTGGTCGACGGAGTCTTCCTTGCCCCGGTTGTCGAGGATGAAGGTGGCTTTGTAGTTACGGTTGGTCTGGCTCATGGTGGTCGCGGCGGTTGAGGAGGTTCATGGCGTGGGCCGGGGTGCTCGTGAGGAGCAGACGGAGGCCGTCCACGAAAGTGGTTGTTTTTTGGTCTATGAGAGTGGTTTCTTCAGCTGTAAATTTACCGAGCACGTAATCCTTGAGGTCCATCCCCGCGGGGCGCGGGCCGCCGATGCCGAGCCGGTAGCGGACGAAGCCGCCGCCGAGATGCTCGAGCAGGGAGGCGACACCGTTGTGGCCGCCGGCGCTGCCGGTCACCGACACTTTCACGAGGCCCAGGTCGATGTTGAGATCGTCGTAGGCCACAATGAGGGTGTCAGACGCGACCTTGTGGAAGTCGAGCAGGGCGCGGAGGGCGCGCCCGCTTTCGTTCATGAAGGTCTGCGGCTTGACGAGGAGTCGCGTGACGCCGGGGCGGACATCCCAGCGGGCGGTGAGGGACTCGAAGCGGGAATCGGATTTCCACTTGAGACCCTCGGCGGCGGCCAGCGCGTCAACCACGGCAAAGCCGAGGTTGTGGCGGGTGGCGGCGTATTCGCGCCCGGGGTTGCCCAGTCCAGCGATCAGCGTGACGGACATGACTCAAAGAACAGCGTGCAAAACGGTCCGTCCGCGGACGGACGGACCGGGAAAGGCGATTACTTCTTGGCCGGGGCGGCAGGCTTGGCGCCAGCGGCCGGGGCGGCGGCCTTCGCATCGCCCTTGGCGGGCGCGGCGGCGGCACCGGCGGCAGGAGCCGCGGCACCGGCGGCACCCGCGGCGGGGGCGGCGGCACCAGCCGCACCAGCGGCGGGAGCGGCACCCTCGGCGGCGACGGCGGCGACCGGAGCGGCCTCTTCTTCCGGCGGGGCGACGCAGAGCACCACGGGCTGGCCGGGGGCGTCGAGGAACTCGACACCGGCGACGGGCTTCAGGCCGCTGACGTGCAGGGCCTCACCCATCTTGAGCTCGGTGACATCAACCTCGATGAACTCGGGGAGATCCTTCGGGAGAGTGCGGATGCGCAGGCGCTTGGTGGCCGTGTCGAGCACGCCGCCCTCGGTCTTGACGCCGTAGGCCTCGCCGACGACGCGGACGTTGACGCTGATGATCATCTTCTCGTTTTCCTTCACTTCCTGAAGGTCGAGGTGGAGATACTTGTCGGTGATGGGGTCACGCTGGACTTCCTGGAGGAAGGAGAGCGCGGTGGCGCCGGCATCGCGCTTGAGCTCGATGAGGGCGGCGCGGCCGGAAATCTGCTTGAGCAGCTTGACGAACTCCGGCGCGGCGACGGCCAGGGTCTCGGGCTTGGTGTGCTTGCCATAGAGGATCGCGGGGATCTTCTCGGCCTTGCGGAGGCGACGGGAGGCGCTGCGGCCGGTGCCTTCGCGCGTCGTGACGGTGAGCTGGTATTTTTTCATGGTTTCGTTCCCCCTGTGACTCCGGGATTGGAGGCAGGCGTAATGGAAAAGGGAGTCGAGTTGACAGCTCGGCTCCCGGCGATGCAACCAAAACTTTGTCCCGGCCCGCACTTTCCGGGTTTTTACACGACACGGGGATTGACAAGGCGGATGGGGCCTCTCTTTTTGGCCGTTCTCTTTGTGCCACTGCCCGGTAGCTCAGTGGTAGAGCAGGTGACTGTTAATCACTTGGTCGCTGGTTCGATCCCAGCCCGGGCAGCCATTTTCCATGCGGGGCGCGGAGTGTAGGGCACCCAAGGCCCCTACTCCATCCACGCCAGTTGCTTGAGCCGGAGCCGCTTCCGTTCGAAAAATGAATTCGCGCCCGTCACTGGGCGGGCCGGTTTCGGGTGAGCACCGCGATCAGGCAGACCAAGGCCAAAGGGTACACGGCAAACTGCGTGACCGAGGGCTCGACGCCGGTGGCGACATTCAGGAACAGCGAACTGTCCCACAGTCCATGCAGGACCATCGGCAGGATCAGGGTGCCCGACAGGCGGCGCATCACATAAAAGCCGCTGCCCATGATAAACGTCAAAACCACCTGGATGGGCATGGCCGTGGCGGGCAGCCCGTAGATCACGTTGGGGACATGCAGGGCTGAAAATAGCAGGCTGCTGATCAGCCAGACACGGCCTTCGCTGTAGCGGCTGCGCAAACCGACGATCAGGCTGCCCCGCGTGATCATCTCCTCGCCAAACCCGACTCCGATGCCGCCGAGCGTAGACCAGAGCAGCAGGGCCGCGGAAAGGCCCTCCGCCCGCACCCCCAGGAAATTATGGATGATGATCACGGCGACCGCCGCGGGCAGGATCCACGCCCATTTGGGCCCGACCCTCACGGGGTCAAAGAGCACCCGGTGCCACCAGCCCAGCAGGCTGATCGCGACGATGAGGAACAACCCGCCGCCGAGGGTGGGCAGCGCATACCACAACCGGGTGGTCTCGGCATTTTCGCCGATGCGCAGGTAATCGACTCCGTTGACGCTCCAGATCGTGAAGAAAATTGCCAGGTAACCCAGGTAGAGCATGAGCCCGATGGCGGCCGAGGGATTTCGTTTCGCTGGGTACTGATCGTTATGCATGGATATAGCGTGCAGGAGGTGAGCGGGCAATGGCCCGGCATTTTCGGACCCGGTGGGGATCAGAAAACCTGGCCGGCAAATCGATGACGGGCGCGACTTGGTCGCGCTGCGCATTCCACACGATTCGAACGCGCCTGCAAGCCCGCGCACCCGACCACCACGGCGCCGTTCCCCGCGCAGCCGTTGCACGGAATTCGCCAATCCCTGCGCATCAATGGACATGGCCCCGCGCCGGCCGGCGGCGCAACCTGTCCGCCCCCCCCTCCCCGACCCGATCGCATGAATGCTGCGTTTCCCGGCCCCCTCCTTGCCGCCACCGGCGGTGACATCCTGCTCCGGCTGGCCCCGGTGGACTACCTGATCATCGCCACGTATTTCGTGTTCGTGATCGGCATCGGCTGGGTGCTCCGCAAGCACCTCCGCACGAGCAAGGACTTCTTCGAGTCCGGCCGCTCGCTCCCGGCCTGGATCTGCGCCCTGGGCTTCATCGGCGCCAACCTCGGCGCCCAGGAAGTCATGGGCATGGCCGCCTCGGGCGCGAAATACGGCATCGCCACCAGCCACTTCTATTGGATCGGCGCCATCCCCGCCATGGTCTTCGTCGGCATCTTCATGATGCCCTTCTACTATGGGTCCAAGGCCCGCTCGGTGCCCGAGTACCTCAAGCTCCGGTTCGACGAGAAGACGCGCGTCTTCAACGCCCTCACCTTCGCGGGCATGACCGTGTTCTCATCCGGCATCTCGATGTTCGCGCTGGCCAAGCTGCTCAACGCCATCCTCGGCTGGAATTTCCATGGCTGCATCATCATCTCCAGTACGATCGTGCTGGTCTATATCTACACCGGCGGGCTGACCTCGGCCATCTACAACGAGGTCCTGCAGTTCTTCCTCATCGTCTTCGGTTTCCTCCCGCTCGTGATCCTCGGCCTCGAGGACATCGGCGGCTGGGACGGCCTCACCCGCCAGCTGGACGTCTACAGCCAGACGCAGGGCATGCCTGGCGCCTGGAGTTCGTCGTGGACCCACATGGGCTCGGCCGCGGCCAACCCGATGGGGGTCGAGTGGTTCGGCCTCGTCGCCGGCCTCGGCTTCGTACTCTCGTTCGGCTACTGGTGTACCGACTTCCTCGTCGTGCAGCGCGCCATGGCCGCCAAGGACATGAACGCCGCACGCCGCACGCCGCTCATCGCCGCGATCCCGAAGATGATGTTCCCCGTGCTGGTCATCCTCCCGGGCATGCTGGCGATCGCGCTGTTCTCCAAGGGTAGCAGCGGCCTCGCCCTGCCGGTCGATGTCAACGGCGTCCCCGACTACAACATGGTCGTGCCAGCGATGCTGGCGAAATACTTCCCCAGCGGCCTGCTCGGCATCGGCCTCACCGCGCTCATGGCCTCGTTCATGTCGGGCATGGCCGGCAACGTCACCGCCTTCAACACGGTCTGGACCTACGACCTCTACCAGGGGCACATCAAGCCCGACGCCAGCGACGCGCACCTGGTGCGGGTCGGCCGCCTCACCACCGTGGTCGGCCTGGTCATCAGCGGCGGCTGCGCCTACCTCGCGGCGAGCTTCAACAACATCATGGACATGCTCCAGCTGGTGTTCGGGTTCGTGAACGCCCCGCTCTTCGCCATCTTCCTGCTCGGAATGTTCTGGCGGCGCACGACCGGCCACGGGGCCTTTTACGGCCTGCTGATCGGCACGTTGACCGCGGTGATTTTCCACGGCTGCACCCTGCCCGTGGGCGAGCCCGCCGGCATCAAGGGCGGCTGGCTCACCGTGCAACAGACCTTCGCCAGCTCCATGGCCCAGAACTTCTGGATGGCGATCTTCGCCTTCGCCGGCTGCTTCGCGGGCACGCTGCTGATCTCGCTGGTCACGGCCCCGAACCGGACGGACGACGAGCTGCGCGGCCTCGTCTATTCGCTGACCGAGAAACCCCGCGACGATCACGGCGCGGCCTGGTACGCACGCCCGGTCCCGCTGGGCGTGGCCGTCCTCGCCGCCACCGCCGTCCTCAACCTCATCTTCTGGTAACGCCATGCAACTCGACGTCCGCAAACCGATGGGCCTGCTCTTCCTCCTGCTCGGCGTGATCCTGCTCGTCTACGGGTTCACCTCCGATCCCGCGATCTACGCGCAGCACTCGCTCGGACATAACGTGAACCTGATCTGGGGCGCAGTCTTCGCCGTTTTCGGCGCCCTCATGCTCTGGCTCGCGCGCCGGCGGGCCTGACCCGGATCCCGGGCGGTTTTGCCGCTCAGCGGTGCAGCGACTTCACGTGGCGGACCAGCCCGGCGATTTCCGCATCCGACAACGTCTCATGGCCTGCCATCGCCGTGCCCGGCGCGCCGAACTTGATCAACCGCGCCAGCAAGGTCTCGTCCCCGCCGGGCGCCCGGCGCCATTCATCCCGCAGCCAGTTGGGCGGCGGCAGCGTGAACTTTCCCGCCAGCGGTCCCTGCCCCTGTCCGTCCGAGCCATGACAGGCGACGCAGTGGCGCTCAAACAGCCGCGCCGCGGCGCGCGCGGAGATGGCCGGCACCGTGGGATCGGGTTGCCACCGCGCGATCATTTCCCAGCGCTCCGTCAGCGTATCGGCGCCCAGCGACGCCAGGTACGCGACGAGCGCCTCGCCCCGCCCGTCACCGTCGGCAAAAAGATGGGCGTAGGCTGGCATGCGGGAGCCGGGGGACAGCGCGCGCGGCTTCTGCAGGTGCACGCGGTTCCACTCGGGGTAACGGCGGTTGCCCACGTTGGCCAGGTCGGGTCCCTGCCGGCGGTTGCCTGGCAGCGGCGGGGCCTCCGCCAGCAGCGCGGCCAGCGGACGGGCCGGTCCCCAACGCTCGACGTCCGCAGCCACGCCGGGACGGATGTACTGCGAATGACAGTGGATGCAGCCTTCCGCGATGTAGACCTCCCGGCCCTGGGCCACGAGCGGATCGGAGGCCTCCGCCCGCAGGGGTTTCGGCAGGAACACCCCGAGCGCCAGCAGCGCCACCGCCGCCCGGCGCCTCGGCCAGAGGCAGAGCAACAAGCCCGCCCCGCTCGCCAGCACGAAGGGCCACGGGATGCCGTGCAGATCCTGCGCCATGCCGATGCCCAGCGCGGAGCCGACCCAACCGGCGATGGCAAACACCGCCGCCGCGATCGCCGGACGACCATCCCGCGCCGCAAAATAGACGAGAGCGGCGGAATACAACGACACCCCGCCGGTGTAGAAAAACCGCGCCGGTGACCACGGCGTGGCTGAGCCGAGGGCCAGACAGGCCACCGCCAGCGCCAGCCAGGCCACCCCCACAAGTCCCCGCAACGCGCCGCGATCGAGCAGCGCGCCGGCAGCCACCGCCGCGCCGAGATGCATGAGGGCGTTCGCCCACAGGTGACCCTCGCCCCAGGTTGCCCCGCGCAGGCCCGGGGTCTGCTGGATGATGTAGAAGGCGGCGGAATCCAGCCACACCAGGGCCAGAAAGGCTCCCACCCAACGGGCAACCGGCCACCGCCCAACCGCCGGGGCCGGGGCCGTCCAGACTGGCCGGACGCCGGCCACCACGAGCGCCGCCAATACGGCGAGCACCACGACGGCCCACGTCTGGACCTGGGCGGAAGCAAGGAAGAGCACCGGCACGTTGCAGGCCGCGTAGGCCAAGCCCGTGCCCAGCCCGGCGCCGAGGCCCAGACGGCCAGCTGGCAACAAGGCCCGCAGGCCCGACGCGAGTGTCACCGTGTTCCACCCCAAGGCCAGGCCGATGCCGGCCGCGACCAGCGCCAGCCCGGCCTGTCCGGTGGCAAAAGGGGCGAAAGCGGCCGCGACCGCGCAAGCCAGGTAGGAACCCACCAGCCGCCGGCGAAAATGCTCCGGCCCAAAACGCCACAGGGCCAGCGCACTGCCGGCGACGCCGCCCGCGCCCAGGGCCCCCATCACGACCCGCACCGCCGGCTCCCCCGGCAGTCCGGCCCGGGCCAGCGCGAGAAAGGCAAATTCCGCGAACAGCAGGAAGTAGCCGTAGGTCGCCGCGACGGCCACGACGCCGCGCCAGAGCGGCCCGCGGCCGCCTGCCGGTTCGTCACTCATCGCGGCTGCGCGCTAGGAGCACGCTTTGCACGACCACCAGGCCGAGGTCGGCGAAGGTGACCGCCAGCCAGGCCGGCGGCCAGTCCGCGCCGAATACCATCACGCCCGTGAAGGTGCCGGCGCCCAGCCGGAAGACCCGGGTGAAATCAAAGACCGCCCGCAAGGCCCGCTCCTGACCGCGACGCCACGCGATCAGATAGCTCAGGCCCACCGCGCCGACGAACACCCCGACGAAGCGGACAAAGCCGAGCGCTTCCGCACCGGGCGGGGTGATGCCCATTCGCTCCAGTGTCCACCCCGGCAGCAGTAGTAGGCCCGCGCCGGTAGCGGCATCCATCGCGCCGGCGCCGAGCGCCAGCCAGCGGGACCAGGGTGGTAAGGGTCGGTTCATCGGCAGGATTCCTTCAGCCATAAAAGGGAGGCCGTGGCCATCGCGAGTCCCCCACCCAACCGGGCGGCATAGATCGCCTGCGTCCACGGGGCGCGGTCAAACAGGTCGCCGGCGGCGGCACTCTCAACCCAGCCGAGCCCGAGCAGCAGCGCGACCTGCACGACGCACCCGGCCTGCCAGAGCCAGAAAGCGCGGCGCTGGCCGAACCCGCCGCCCAGCGTGTGCAGGATCGCCCCGTTCACGCTCGTCACCAGCCCCGCCATCGCGAGGTGGGCGTGCGCCACGAGGCCGTTGGTGAATTTCAAACGCTCGGACCAGCCGGGCAGAAAGGTCAGCCAGCCGGTAAGCACAAGCAGCAGCCACCATGCCCCGGCGGCGCCCAGCCACGGCCGGACGCCGGCGGGCCAATCGAACTTCGCGCCATAGCCGATAAGCAGCGGCACCCAGGCCAGCAGCAGCCCGAGGCCGATGATCTGGCCGGCGGAGTGATGCGAGACAGACCCGTGCTCCATGCCGGCAAACATGCCCCAGGACGCCGCCAGTGCCACCCAGAACCAGCGGGCGGAGGTTTCCCGCCGGCGCTGCAGCATCATCGGCAGCAGGCCGAACAATGTCACGATGCCCAGCGTGGAGCCCAGCAAGGCCGCCCCGGTGGCGCCGCCGCTGTCCGGGTTCACCGCCGGATAATTGTCCCGGCCACTGGCGAGATACAACACCGCCGGGACGGCGACCAAGGCCAGCAGCATGCCGGCGCGGAGCCCGAGCCCGACCCGGTCAAGTTCGTCGCGGCGCCACCACGTGTGCGCGGCCAACACCGTCCAGAGGCCGATCATGGCCAAGGGCAACAGGCCACGCGCCGCGCCGTGCCAGTCGAGGAACAACTTGCCGCTGGACTCGCCGGCGAGCCAACTGAGGCCGCCGAGCGCCAGCGCCCCGGACCAGGCCGCCAGAACGACGCGTCCATGCCACCGCACGTGCGGGTGCCGCCCGTCGAGACACCAGTGCAGCAGCACGGCCACCAGCGGGAGGGAACACCAGCCATAGAGCTGCCAGTTGAGGTGCAAGGGGACCCAGCGGCCATAGGTCAGGGGCGCAGCCAGGTCGCCGAGCCCCGGCCACAGCAGCACCACCGCAAGCCACAGCCCCACGGCGTTGGCGGCGGCCAGCCAGAACAGGCTGTGCCGGACGGCACTGCGGATCACCGCCTTGGAACCGGCGTTCACTCTTCGCTGAGCCGCCCGTTGCGCATCCGCACGAAGCGGTGGCACTGTTCCGCGAAGCGGCGTTCATGGGTGGCCAGCACGACGGCGATGCCGTCGCGCTCGGCGAGTTCCTTGATCAGAGCGAAGACCGATGATCCCGTCTCCTCGTCGAGCGAGCCGGTGGGTTCGTCGGCCAGGAGCAGCCGCGGCGAGTTCATGAGCGCGCGGCAGATGGCCGTGCGCTGGCGCTCGCCGCCGGAGAGATCCTGGATGCGATGCGTGAGCCGGTGCCCCAAACCGAGCCGCGCCGTGAGTTCGGCGATGCGCGCCTGCCGCGCGGCCGGGTCCATGCCGGTCGCCAGGGCGGGCACGGCGATGTTCTCCGCCATCGTGAGGTCGGGGATCAGGTTGTGCAGCTGGAAGACAAAGCCGAGGTGCCGGCGGCGCAGCTCGAGGCGCGCGACCTCATCCCGCGGGTCGAGCCCGCAGACGGCGAGCTCGCCCTGGTCGGGCACGTCGAGGCCGCCGAGAAGGTGCAGGAGCGTGCTCTTGCCCGAGCCGGACGAGCCCAGCAGGGCGACGAGTTCGCCAGGACGGACCTCCAGGGACACATCCTGCAGCACCTTCAGGCGGCCGCCATCGTAGCTCTTGTGGAGGTTGCGCGCCAGGACCGGGGAAATCACATCACTCATAACGCAGGGCCTCCGCCGGTTGGATGGTGGAGGCAAAACGGGCCGGGTAGATGGCGCCGAGGACCGCGGTCGCCAGGGCGGTCACCACGATGCCCACGAGCACCAGCGGCTGGACCGTGGCCTGCACATAACCCTGGAATTGCGGGACGCGCTCGACGATGGCGAGCAGGCCAAAACCGAGGATGAGGCCGGTGGCGATGCCCAGCGCGGCCACGGCCACGGCCTCGCTGAAGATCAGGGCGGCCACCTGGGGCCGGGAGAAACCGCAGACGCGCAGCACGGCGATCTCGCGGATGCGGCTGAAGACCGAAAGCAGCATGGTGTTGGCCACACCCAGCCCGCCGAGGGCGAAAGCGCACAGACCCACGGCCCAGGCCGTGAGGTTCAGGATCTTGAAACTGCTGTAGCCCGAGGAGAACTCGCGGTTTTCGAGCGCCACCACCCCGGGCAGGGCGGCCTCGACGGCCTGCTTGAACTCCGCGCCTCGCGACTGGTCGCGCAGCTTGACTGCCACGACCGACGCGGCGGTGCCGCGGTGGAAAAATTCCTGGGCCGTGGCCAACGGGAGAAAGACGCCGCCATCCTCAAAACCGTTCTCCGTGCGGAAAATGCCGCCAACCCGGAACCGGCTGCGGCCGATCTCCAGTTCCTGGCCCAGCTTGGCCTGCAGAAATTCCGCCGCCCGCGAGCCGAGGAAGACCTCGCCCTCCGTGCGCCCGAAGGCCTCGCGTGTGCCGGCCAGCCACTCCGCGCGCGCCAGCCGCGGATCGGCGGCCTCGATGCCAAAGCAGGTGATCACCGGGTGTCCCGCCGCCGTGACAATGCCGAACAACATGGGGTGCGCCTCGGCCACCTCGGGCCGGGCGCGGACCAGGTCGACCTGCTCCGCGGTCACGGAGCTAAAGAACAGGTCCGAGACATTGCGCTCGAAGACCAGGTAGTGGCTGTCGGTCGAAAGGATGCGCTGGAACATGCCGATCGCGCCGGTGACAATGGCGAGGATCGTCAGCATCGCGGCCACACCGAAGGCGATGCCGGCGACGCCGATGGCCGCCCGGAGGCGGTGGCGGCGCAGGTTGATGAAGACCAGGGTCAGGTGGCGCATGGGCGGGGTTCAGGCGGCGCGGGCGCGGTTTTTCTCCACCAGCACGCCTTGAAATTGATCGAGGTAATCCCACTGCGCCCCGCACTGCCGCAGGCGTCCCAGGGTACGGGCGATCTGGCGCTCCAGCCGGTCCAGCCGGCGGCTGGCGGCGACCGGCCCGAGAGCCAGCACCAGATTCGGCCGGACCAGGGCGCGGTCCCGCCCGGTGTCCTTGCCGGTTTCCTGCGGGGTGGCGAGTACGTCCTTCATATCGTCACAGGCCTGAAACCATTGTCCCCAGTAAAGGGCGAGCGCTTTTAACAGGCGAAACTCGACCGGGCCCGGCGCCGCGTTCAGCGCCGGCAGGATCAAGGCCAGCTTGATGAGGGCGCCGGTCTTGGCGGCGGCGATGCGGCTGATCTCGCGTCCGCCGGTCGGGCCTTCGCCGAAGCGCAGGTCCCGGGCCTGCCCGCCCACCAGGCCGTTGATGCCCAGACAGCCGTCGAGGCAAAGGACTGCCTGCAGGCGCACCGCCGCGGGATGGGCGGCATAAGCGAAGCCGATCAGGACATGGGCGCGATTGATCAGCGCCAGGGCGGCGAGAATCGCCGTGGCCTCGCCGTGCACCCGGTGCACGCAAGTCTGCCCGCGGCGCACGGTGGCGTCATCCATGCAGGGCAGGTCGTCGAGAAGCAGCGAGGCGGCGTGAAAGTATTCCACCGCGCAGGCCAGCTGTCCGGCCGTGCCCTCAGGCAGGCCGTGGCGGCGGGCCGCGGTCGCGACCAACCGGGCCCGGAAGAGACCGCCGGGGGAGCTGATGGCCTGGGTGATGGCCGCATCCAGGTGCGTCTCCATGCCCGGGGAGCGCGGCGCGTGTTCCCGCAGGATCGCGGCCAGGTTCAAACCCTCGACTTCAGGAGCTTTATTCATGGGGTGGCTTCTTTTTTACCCTCCAGATGAAAGCGGACCAGCACCAGCGGATCCACCTTCAAAAGGCCCATCATCCGGATGACCGGCAGGCCGAACTCGCGGGTGTCGATCTGCGCCTCGCCATCGATCGTGGCGGCCGGGCCCTGCCACTTGAGGGTGACCGGGAAATCCAGGGGGCGGGTCTGGCCGTGAAAGGTCAGGCGGCCGGTCGCGAGCCAGCGGCCATCCGGGGCCGGGGTCAGGGTGGCCAGCTCGAATTCACCATCGGGAAAGCGGTCGGTTTGTTGCCACTCGTGCATGGCGCGGTCCCGCTTCTCCTTGCCGGTCTTGACGTCGGCGAACCGGAAACGCAGGCGGGCGGTGGCGATCTGGCCGTCCGCGCCCAGCGTCACCTCCGGTTCAAACTTCTCCAGGCGGCCGGTGAATGAATCCACTGTGGCCTTCACGACCACCTCCACGCGGGAGGCGGCAGGATCGAACGTCAGCGGGGCGGACCCGCCCGACAAAGCGGTTCCGAGGGAAGCCGCGACCAAAACACCCAGCAAAGGAATCAAGCGCATGCCCCAGACTACAGGGCCGATATGAACCCCGCATGTAAGCCACATTAATTTTCATTCATTCCATGCCGGCCGGGCCTTAAAGAAAACGCCCGGCCGGCCGATGTAAGGGAAGTATGAATACCCCCTACCCTGCTTTTTCGCTGCAAGGGGCGGAGAATCCGCCGCCGCGCCGGCGGCGTGATGTGACGTGGGACCGCATCCTCTTCCAGCCGCCGACGCTGAATCCCCGCCTGGTTTTTGACCCGCTGCCCTTCCGGTCGCAGCTGCTGCCGAGATCGGGCCGCAGCCGCCCGCCCTTTGGTCGCTGAGCGGTTATCCCGCCTGCTTCCACGCACCCGGTGCCGAGGCACCGGGTTTTTTATGGCCGGGCCAGCCGCCTCAGGCGCGGGCGCGGAGTTCCATGTCCTGCGGGACGGTGCTCAGGGCCTCGGCCATGGAAGTGAGGCCGTCCTTCACCTTGACCATGCTGTCCTGGTGGAGGGTCTTCATGCCGCCCTTCATGGCGATCCGCTTGAGTTCGGCCGTCTCGGCCTCCTTGTTGATCGCCTCGATGAGTTCCTCGTTGGTGACCATCAGCTCGTGGATGCCGATGCGGCCCTTGTAACCGGTGCTGTTGCACTTGGCGCAGCCCTTGGGGTTGGCCTTGTAGATCTGTCCCGCCCAGCCGATCGACCGCTCGAGCATGTCCTTCTCGCGCCCCTCGGGCTCGTAGGCGACCCGGCAGACCTTGCAGACGCGGCGCATCAGGCGCTGGGCACAGACACACACAAGGGATGACGAGATCATGAACGGCTCGATCCCCATGTCGGTCAGACGGGCGACCGTGCTGGGGGCGTCGTTGGTGTGCAGCGTGGAAATGAGCAGGTGACCGGTGAGCGCGGCCTCGACGGCGATGTTAGCCGTCTCCTTGTCGCGAATTTCACCCACGAGGATGATGTCGGGATCCTGGCGCAGGAAGGCGCGGAGGGCGGCGGCGAAGGTGAGGCCGATCTGCCGGTGCATCTGCATCTGGTTGATGCCGGGCAACGTGTATTCGATCGGGTCCTCGGCGGTGCGGATGACGACGTCGGCCGTGTTCACCTCGTTGAGCGCGGAGTACAGGGTCATCGACTTGCCGGAGCCGGTGGGGCCGCAGTGCAGGATCATCCCATAGGGCTGGCGGATGCACTCGCGGTATTTGGCCAGGTTGGCGTCGGTGAAACCGAGCGCCGGGAGGGGCAGCGTGGATTTCTGCTTGTCGAGGATACGCATCACCACGCCCTCGCCGTGGTTGAGCGGCGCGGTGGAGACGCGGAGATCGATGTCCACGTTCTTCTTGTTGTATTGCTTGAAGACGATGCGGCCGTCCTGCGGCAGGCGGCGTTCCGCGATGTCGAGGTTGCACATGATCTTCAGGCGGGCGACGAGGGCCCCGGAGACCTTG
This sequence comes from Lacunisphaera limnophila, assembly GCF_001746835.1. NCBI lineage: Bacteria > Pseudomonadati > Verrucomicrobiota > Opitutia > Opitutales > Opitutaceae > Lacunisphaera > Lacunisphaera limnophila. Next base: position 4,112,055 of record NZ_CP016094.1, read on the forward strand.
GCGGGCAGGCGCAGCTTTTCCTGGGTGAGACCGTCGATGCGGTAGCGCACCACGACCTCCTTCTCCCACGGCTCGATGTGAATGTCGGACGCGCCGGCAAAATAGGCATCCTCGATGATGCGGTTGGCCAGCTGGATGATGGGGGCCGAGTCCTCGTTCTCCAGATCCTCGTCCTTGATCTCCGAGTCGTCCTCGTCGAACTGGGCGCCAAGCTGGTCGACCACGTCGGAGAACTGCACCTCGTCGTGGACCTGGTCCTTCTTAAGCTTGTCGCGGATGTCGGCCTCGCGGCCGAGGAGGCGGATCACGCGCTGGCCGGTCTTGTCCTGAATCTTGGCCGCAACCGTCGTGTCGAAGGGGTTCGCGAAGGCGACGAGCAGGAAGTCACCGACCTGCCCGACCGGCAAAATCATGTTCTTCTGGCAGAACTCGAGGTCGATCTTCTCGAAGGTGGCCGGGTGCAGGCGGTAGCGGGCCACATTGTAGGGCGCGAGGCCGAGGGCGCGGCACTTGGCGAGCAGCAGCTGGAACTGCGTGATGTGGTGGTCCGCCTGGAGGATCTGGTCGAGCTGGTCGCCGGTCGGCTCGTCGGGGCGGGCCACGAGGACGGCCCGCTGCTCGGCGGAGAGTTTGCCCATCTCCTGCAGCTTGTCGATGATCTGCGTCTGCGTGCGTCCGAGCGGCATGGCCTAGTGGGTGGTCGCGGGTTTGTTGGCGCTGGACACCGGGAAATGCAGGGGCACCCCGCCGCCGGGGGTCGAGAGGGGCGGGCTGCTGCCGTCGGCCGGGGCCAGCGGCGGGGCGCTGCCGGGGCCGGAGCCCGCAAGGGGAAACGGCGCGCGGGTGCCGCTGCTGCGGCCGGCGGCCTTGTTCTCCGCGGCCCGCTCGCCGGTCATCCGGTCGAGGAAATCCGCGATGATGTCCATCGTCGTGGCCTGCCAGATGATCTGGCCGCCCAGTTTCTTTTCCCAGTGGGTGCGGACGGCCGGGCTGAGGTAGTAGGCAGTGGCGACGAAGTGAAAATCCTCCTCGCGGTCGAACGGCACGCTCCACGTCGCCCAACAGGCATCGAGATCGAGCTCCTTGCGCACATCCTCCGGCACGTCGTAGCCGCGCAGGTCGACGACGCCCACGCCGTGGTCGTCGACCACATGATGCAGCACGTCCTCCTCGCGGAGGACCTTCTTTTCATAGACCAGGATGCTGAGCACCGAGCTCTGGCGGACCTGGCCGCTGGCCGCGACCTCGAGCAGGCGCTCGTTGGCCGCCTCGAGATCCTCGAACTTGACCAGGTTGTGCTCGATCAACGCCGACCCCAGCAACCGGTTGGCGCGCATGAGCAACGGACGGTATTCGGCGGCAGGCATGGTGACTCGAACAAGTTACTCAGGTGGCAGGACTTGGCGATTTATTTTCTTTGGCCCGGAGCTTGAGGACGCGCTTTAGCAATTCTTTCCGGAGCTTGGGCAGACCGGCCTCGGAAAGGCAGGAAATCGGCACCAATTCCACCTTCGGATAGCGTTTTTTGAATTTCTTCAGGTTCACGACGGCGGCCTCCTCGTCCATCTTGTTGGCCGCGACGAGGCGGGGCTTTTTCAGGAGGGATTTGTCGTAGAGTTCGAGTTCCTTGAGCAGCTGCTTGTAGTCGTCTCGCGGGTCGCGGGTGTCGGTGCCGGCGAGGTCGATGATGATCAGGAGCAGCTTGCAGCGCTCAATGTGGCGCAGAAAACGGTGGCCGAGGCCCTTGCCGTCGCTGGCGCCGGCGATGAGGCCGGGGATGTCGGCGAGGACGAGGCGCTCGTACTCCGCGGGGTACTCAATCACGCCGATTTGCGGGTGCAGGGTCGTGAACGGGTACGGCGCGGTCTTCGGGCGGGCCTTGGTGATGAGATTGGTGAGCGACGATTTGCCCGCGTTGGGAAAACCGACCAGGCCGATGTCGGCAATGCTCTTCAGTTCCAGCCGGAACTCCCCGATCTCGCCGGGCAGGCCCGGGCCGGTCTTGGTCGGCGCGCGGTTGGTGGAGGATTTGAACTTGGTGTTGCCCATGCCGCCCTTGCCGCCCTTGAGCAGGACGAGGATCTGGCCGTCCTCCAGCACCTCGCCGATGACCTCACCGGTCTCCCGGTGGTAGGCGATGGTGCCGAGCGGCACGCGCAGGACGGCCGGACGGCCCTCCCGGCCGGTGCAATCCCCGCCCTGGCCGTGCTCGCCGCGCTCGCCGTTCCAGTGGGGCTTGTACTTGAAATCAATGAGGTTGTTCTGGTCCGTGTCCCCCTGGAGGACGACATCGCCGCCCTTGCCGCCGTCGCCGCCGTTGGGACCGCCCCAGGGCTCGTATTTTTCCCGGCGGAAGCTGCGGCAGCCGCGGCCACCGTCGCCGGCGCGGCATTTGATCGTGGTTTCGTCGATGAACATGGGGTTAGGACGTCCGGTTGGCGCCGGTTGTCAAAGCTTCCTCAGAGCGCCACTTTGATGCCCTTGCGGAGGTAGGTGGGCACGTCGAGGTCCTGGCCCTCGAAGAGGTTGCGGTCGGACTTGCCGAAGGCGCCGCGGTTTTCGGCCGGTTCGCCCCCTTGGAAACCGAATTCCTCCTGCTGGGGCTTGGGCTTGGTGGCCGCGGGGGCGACACCGGCAGCCTCGGGGGCGGCGGGAGCCCGGGACCGGGGGGTGGCGGGATCGGCGGCGGCCGCCGGGGCGACGGGTTTCTCCACCCGGCGCACGGGCGCGGGGGCCGGCCGGCGGACAAAATTGCGCCCCCCGACATCGGTGGTGCCGAGCACGCAGAGCTCGACGCGACCCTGCAGGGCCTCGTCGATGGCGGCGCCCATCACGACATGTGCCTCGGGGCCGAACTGCTCGGTCACGGCGGACATGATCTCGTTGACCTTGGTGAGGCTGAGGTCGGCGCCGCCGGTGATGTTCACGAGGAGGCGGTCGGCCTTGCGGGCGTGCTCCGGGGTGTGGAGCAGCGGGCAGTTCTTGAGATCATCCAGCGCGGCCTGCGCCGGATTGTCCCCGGTACCGGTGCCCAGACCGAAGAGGGTCTTGCCCCCGCGGTGGTGGAAAACCTGCCGGACGGCGGTGAAGTCCACGTTGATCAGGCCGGTGCGCGAGAGCATGGCCCAGATGGACTTCACGCCGCGGCCGATCCACTCGTCGGCGCGGGCGAAGGAGTCGAGGACGCTGGTCTGCTCGGTGCCTTCCTGCAGGAGCATGTCGTTGGAAAGCGGGATGACCGCGTCGCACACGCGGCGCAATTCGGCCAGGGCCTCCTCGGCCTGGCGGGCGCGGCGGCCGCCCTCGAAGCTGAACGGCAGGGTGACAAACGCGATGACGACCGCCCCCGCCTCGGCGGCAATCTGGGCCACGATGGGGGTGGCGCCCGAGCCGGTGCCGCCGCCCAGGCCGGCGACGAGGAAGACCAGGTCGGTGTCCTTGACGATCTCGGCGATCTTGTCGGCGTCGGCCTCGGCGGCCTTGCAGCCGAGCTCCGGGTCGCCGCCGGCGCTCAGGCCTCGGGTGAGCCCGGCGCCAATCAGGATCTTGTCCTGCACCGGCGAGGTGCCGAGGGCCTTGAGGTCGGTGTTGATGACCGCCAGCTGGAGGCGGTCGAGGTTTTCCATCTTGAGGCGGTCGACGGCGTTGGAGCCGCCGCCGCCCACGCCGATGAGCTTGATGCCGACATCGCGGTCGGCCATGGCCTCGAGAGGCAGTTCGGAAGAGGGCTGGTCCATGGTCAGGAAGAGGCGAAGATGCGCGTGAGATTGCTCAGCAGGCCGGGTTTGCGCCGGGCGGGCAGCGTGTGCTCGTGCGCGGTGCGCAGGCCGAACTGGAAGATGCCGAGAACGGTGCTGAACATCGGGTCCTTGAGCTCGTCCTTCACCCAGGCGGGCGCCTCGCCGCGGCGGGCGTTGAGGCCGAAGACGCGGGTGGCGGCCTCCTCGATGCCGGGCATGCGGGCGGTGCCGCCCGTGAGGATCACGCCGGCGCCGCAATGCTCGGCCACAAAGGCCGGGCCGAGTTTCTGCCGCACCACCTCGAGCAGCTCGAGGGTGCGGGCGGAAGTAATGGTCTCGATGCCGAGCTTGGGCACCTGGCGGTCCCCGAAGGCGCCGTCGCCGTCGAGCCAGACCTTGTCCGCCTTGTCCCGGGTCTGCACCGTGCCGCGGCCGTGGCGGAGCTTGAGCATTTCCGCCTGGGCGAGGGTCACGCGCAGGCCGATGCTGAGGTCGTTGGTGAGGTGGTCGCCGGCGACCGGGAGGGTGCCGGTGACGAGCACATGGCCGTCGCGGTAGAGGACGTAGTCGGTGACACCCTTGCCGAGATCGATCACGAGGGCGCCCTGGGAGCGTTCCTCCGGGGTGGTCAGGAGGGAGCCGGCGGCGAGGCTGGCGAGCACGAGTTCGCGCACCTCGAGGTGGTAGCCGCCGACGACGTGGATGTTGTCGCTCACCTTGCTTTCGCCCCCGTGGACGATCCAGTAACCGACCTCGAGCCGGCGGCCGGTCAGGTGCTCGGGATTCGGCACGGCGCGGCCGTCGAGGCGGAAGGGGCGGCGGATCTCGTGGATGCGGGAGCGGCCGGCGGGCAGCTCCTTTTCCTTGGCGAGGGCGCAAACCGACTCGATGTCGAGGGCGTTGACGGTGTTGTCGGCGGACTTCACGTTGACCGAGGCCTCGTTGTAGAAGGCGTCGAGGTGGCCGCCGCTCTGGGCGAGCCAGACCTCCTCGATCCGGGCGCCGGCGCGCTGCTCGGCCATCTCGAGGGCCTGGTGGGTCGCCTCGCAGGCGGCCTTGTAGTCGACCACCTCGCCCTTCATGACGCCGCGAGCCGGGGCCACGCCGACGCCGATGATATTGAGGCTGCGCCCGCGGGCGATCTCGCCCACGAGGACCACGACCTTGCCGGTGCCGATTTCGACGGCGCCGATGATGCGACTGCTGTTAGAGATCACGTTGCGATTTCCGTTGTGAAGGGTGAAGGGGGAAAGGGGTGGCGGGTGCCGGCGTGGTTTCCTCGGCCGAGCCCAGCAGGCGCACCGGCACCTGGCCGTCGAGCGTGAGGTTGACCGACTGGAGACCCGGTTCCGGCAGGGAACCCGCCGCGTCGAGCACATAGTCGAGCCGGGCGATCTGCTTGAAGTAATCGCGTTTGCGGCTGAAGACCACCTGCGGCACATCCTGCGCCTTCACCACGATCTCATCGGCTTCCTCCAGCCGGGCGAGCGAGACGATGAGCCAGTTTTGGTAGAGATGGGGCGCCTGGAGCTGCGCGGTGGAGAGCAGGGCGGAAACATCGGCCATGCCGGGGATCGGAGCATAACCCTTGCCGGCCTTGACCAACCGCACGCCGTCGAGCCACGGCAGGCTGGCCAGCAGCGGCTTGTCATAACCAAAGGCCTCGTACGCCACGCCGTCCTTGGCCACCAGCAGTTGTTGGGTGGTGCCATCGCCCTGGCCGGCCTGGATCCGGGCGACGGGCGAACGTTCCTGCAGGGTGACGACCAGGGTGTCGGGAAAACTGCGGGTCAGCACGGCCACCCGGATCTGGCCATGCGCGAGGAGCTTGTCCCGGAGCGCGGGCAGATCGAGCGTCATGAGGCTGGCCCCGCGGGGGAGGCCCAGCACCTCGCTCACCCACTTATGCCCGAGCACGCCGTCGGTGATGAGCACCGTCTCGCGCACGGGGGCGCTGTGCACGGCGGTGGCGAGGGCGGCGCGGTCGGAGGACCACGTATCGGCCACCGCATAGATCCCCCAGCCGGCGAGCGAAACCGACGCGACCGCGGCCGTGACCTTGAGCCAGGCGATCAGCCGCCGGCGGCGGCCGCGCTGCGACATCGCCGGCGAGCTCACCTCCTGGCGAATGGTGCGCCAGGAACGGCCGGGGGACTCGGCAGAGGGTGAGGGGGAAGGTTTCATCAAGGACGGGCGGCAGCCGGCTGGAATCGTTCCACGGCGGGAGCAACCAGTTCGCGGCACAGCGCGACAAAATCCAACCCCACGCAACGCGCACTCATCGGCAGCAGGCTGGTGTCCTTCATGCCGGGCAGCGTGTTGATTTCGAGCAAATACAGTTCGCCCTCCTGGGAAATCATGAAGTCGATCCGCGCGTAGTCGCGGCACCCGCAGGCCGCAAAGGCCGTTTCGGCCGTCGCGCGCACCCGCGTGGCCATCTCGTCGGAGAGCCGGGCCGGGGCGAGGTACTCGGTGAGGCCCTTGGTGTATTTGCTGGAGTAGTCGTAGACCCCCGACTTGGGCACGACCTCGACGATGCCCATGGCGCGACCGCGGAGCAGGCCGACGGTGATCTCCCGTCCGAGAATGCGGCGCTCCGCCACCCAGTCACCGGCCCGGATGCCGCCGAGCGCGATCTCCAGGCCCACCTGGGAGGAAACGATCTGGAGGCCGACGCTGCTGCCCTGCCGGTTGGGCTTCAACACCACCTGTTGGCCGAGCTCGGTGGCGAGGGCCGCCGCCGTGGGTTTGCCCGCCGCCAGGAAATGCCGGCCCGGAGCCACCGGGACGCCCATCGCGGACACGCTCAGGCGCGTGCGCCACTTGTCGAAGCAGAGGTCGCTGGCCTTGGCGTCGCACCCGCCATAGCTGAAGCCGCCCGCGTCGAGCAGGCGCTGCATGCCGCCGTCCTCGCCAAAGACCCCGTGCAAGGTCGAAAACACCACGTGTCGCGCCGGATCCAGGCCCTCGGGGAGCGCATCGTGATCAACCGTGAAGAGCCGCGTCAGGTGGGAGCAGGCCATGGCCTGGGCGACCGCGCGGCCGGAGCCGAGCGAAACCTCCCGTTCCGGGGATGTGCCGCCCGCGAGGACGGCGATGATGGGAGAACTCATAAAACATCCCTCCACTCCTGCCCGTAGAGCAGGACCTCGGGCTCCAGGTCGACGCCCCGGACGCTTTTCACTCGCGCCCGCACCTTTTGCACGAGGGCGATGATGTCGGCGCTGGTCGCGTGGCCGCGGTTGACGATGAAATTGGCGTGCACGGTCGAGACCTCGGCATCCCCCACCCGCTCGCCTTTGAGACCGGATTCGTCAATCAGCCGGCCGGCGGACCCGCCCGGCGGATTCTTGAAAATGCACCCGGCACTCGGCTCGCGCGGCTGGGACTCCACGCGCTTCTTCTGATAAACCTCGATCTGCCGGCGGATGGCATCGGCATCCACCCCGGCCGCCGGCCGCAGCCAGGCGCCGAGTGCGATGGCGTCGTGCAGCTCCGCGCAATGCCGGTAATCGACGTGCAGCTCGGCCTTTTTGCGCGTATGGATCTCGCCGGCAAGCGTCATGAGGCGAACCTCGTCGACCACGTCGAACATCCAGCCGCCCATGGCCCCGGCGTTCATGCGCAGCGCGCCGCCGACCGAACCCGGGATGCCTTCGAGGAATTCAAAGCCCTGGAGCCCGGCCTTGGTCGCCAGCCCGCACAGGTTTTTCAGGCGCAGACCCGCCCCGACCCACAGGCGGCCGTCCGGCTGCGGTTCAAACGACTGCCAGGCCGGATGCCCGAGGCTGATCACGAGGCCGTCCACGCCGTGGTCCGGGATGATGAGGTTGGACCCGCGCCCAAGCAGGAGCACCGGGAGATTCCGGGCGCCGGCCTCGCGCAACAGGTGCTGCAGATCCTCGGCCCCCGCCGGCTCGGCGTACACGCGGGCCGGGCCGCCCACGCGCATCGTGGTCTTGGCCGCCAGCACCTCGTGCTCGAGCAGCTTCGTGGCGGGACCCAGCCGCGCGCGCGCCGTGATCAGGAAATTCTGCCAAGCCGCCTCGCGCTCCTCACGGGCCTTGAGCCGGGCAACGAAGGCCCGGGCGGTCAGCTCGATGTCACCGGCCCCGACAAAGGCCAACGTGTCCCCCGGCTGCAAAGCAGCGGCCAGCGCCTTGAGCAGGCCTGTCTCGTCGCCGGGCAGGTAGGTCACGTGGTCCGCCGCCCCGCCCTGCTTGAGCTCGGCGTAGATGTCCGCGGAGGTGCCGCCCGCCACCGGGGTCTCGCTGGCCGCGTAGACATCCATCAGGAAAACGTGGTCGGCCCCGGCCAGGGCGGCGGCGAACTCCGCCTTGAACTGGGCGGTGCGGGTAAAGCGGTGGGGCTGGAAGACCACGACGAGGCGCCCGGTCGTCCGCTCGCGCCGCAAGCTGCCCAGCAGCGCGCGGATCTCCGTCGGGTGGTGCGCGTAGTCCTCGTAGACCGTAATGCTCGAGGCATGCAGCACGGACTGCCGGCGGCGGACTCCGGCGAATTCCGCGAGAGAGTCGGAGGTGAGGGTCGCGCCGAGGTGCTGCGCCACGGCGAGGGCGGCGGTGGCGTTGGCGACATTAAACTCCCCGGGGGCCCGCACCGTCACCTGCGCGAGGGCAAACCGCCCGCCCAGGGCCAGTTCCTGGCCCGGAGACCGATCCGCGGTGCGGTGCCCCTGGTACTCCCCCGTGCGGCCGAAGGTGTGAATGGGCGCGGTGAAACCGCCGCGAGCCGCGAGCCGCGCGGAGAGCGGACAGGCGTCGCTGAGGAAAATCGCGCCCTTGGTCCGGGCCAGCAGCGCCGAGAACGCGGTCTCCAGGTCGGACAGTTTCGCGTAGTGATCCGCGTGATCCCAATCGAGATTCACCACCACCGTGACCTCGGGGCTGAAGCGGCCGATGGTGCCGTCGCTCTCGTCCACCTCGGCGATGACCCAGTCACCCGCCCCGACCCGGGCGGGCGGCAGCGTCGCGTCGTTGAACAACCCGCCGAGCACCCAACCGCAGGGAAAACCGGCGCGGTGCAAAGCGGTGATCAGCATGGCCGTGGTGGTCGTCTTGCCGTGCGAACCGGTGACGGCGACGAGCTTCCGGCCCTTCACCACCTCGGCGAGCATCTCCCCGCGACGCACCTGCGGCAGCCCGCGGGCCGTCGCGCGGCGGCGGGAATCGTGGGAGGGCGCCACCGCGGAGGAGTGGACGACCAGCTGGACCTCGTCGGGCAAGGTGCCCGGGGCCGTGAGGGTGACACCCGCCTGCTCGAGCAGCGCGCGCACGGCGGGGTTCCAGCCGTCATCCTCGCCGCTGACCATGAAACCGAGTTCCGCGAGGTAGAGCCCGAGCGGGGCCATGCCCATGCCACCGGCCCCGAGGAGGTGGACGCGCGTCACAGCGAGGCCAAAGACGGATGGAACTCCCGCGCTCATATCGTCTGGGCGGCGGGCGTGGGCCGCGCGTGACGGGCGGGCGGCTGGCCGGAGGCGAGCGCCTCGAGATCGGTCACGATGATCTCGATGGAATTTTCCTGGGACATGCGCCGGAGGTTGCCCCGGAATTTGTTCAGCAGCCAGTCGTTGAATGCCATGTCTAGGACCTCCTGGCGGAGGCCGCCCAGGGCCGATTCCTTCACGACCAGGCCGCCCCCCTGTTGCTCGAAGGAGACGGCGTTGGCCTGCTGGTGGTTGTCGGCGGCGAACGGGTAAGGCACGAGGATCGCCGGCGCCTCGCAGCGCACGAGTTCGGACAGCGTGCCGGCGCCGGCGCGGCTGAGCACGAGGTCGGCGGCGGACAGGAGCAGCCCGACGCGGTCGGAGAACGGTTCCTGCCAGGTGCGCACCGTCTGGCCGTTGCGGCCGGGAAATTCCTGCACGGCAGCCTCGCCCTTGCCGAGGCCTGTAACGCACCAGACTTGCACGCCCTCCTGGGCGAGCGCGGCTTGGTTGTCCGTGACCCAGCGGTTCAACGGCCCCGCGCCCTGGCTGCCGCCGAGCACGACGAGAAACTTCTGGGTCGGATCGACGCCGAGGCGAGCCCGCGCCTCGGCCCGGGGCAGGCGCACGATCTCGCTGCGCACGGGCAGGCCGGTGTGGCGGACCATCACACCGAGGCGGCCGGGCAGGCGCACGCCGGGGGGCAGATAGAGGCGGCGGGCGAAGCGCGAGAGCAGGCGGACGGCGCGACCGGGGATGCGGTTGGCCTCGTGTAGGGCGACGGGGATGCCCCGCATCCAGCCGGCCAGGACCACGCCGGCGTTGGTGAAACCACCGAAGCCGATGATGACATCCGGTCGCACGCGCGTGATGAGCCGGTGGCTGAACAGCAGGCCCTTGGCCTGCTCCCAGTGGAAGCGCAGGTGGACGAGCGGGCTCCAGCCAAAGGGCGCGCCCGGCACGCGCTCAAAGCTGAGCTGCGGGTACTGGTCGCTGAGTCGCGCATCAACCCGCTTGTGGCTGATCAGCAGCGTGGCAGTGTGGCCGCGGGCCACGAGGGCCTCGGCCAGGGCAATCCCGGGCGAGAGGTGGCCGCCGGTGCCGCCGCAGGCGATGATGAAACGGCTCACGACGTCACCTCCGTGAGCAAGGTCCAAGGATGAAGTGACAGCTCACAAGCAGGCCGCGGCCGCGCGCGCTTGATCCTTGGTGCTTGGCCCGTGTGGACTCGGCCGTTCACCCGATCACCTCCGTCAATGCGCGTTTGCGCACGAGCGGCTTGGGCCGCTCCCAGGTGCGCTGGGTGTTGATGATGACGCCGACAAGCAGGCCCATCAGCAGGAGGTTGGAACCGCCCGCGCTGATGAAGGGTAGCGACATGCCCTTCGTGGGCAGCATGCCGGTGACCACGCCAAGGTTGATGATCGCCTGCAGGCAGATCAGCAGCAGGCAGCCGGTCACGAGGAGGAACTGGAACAGGTTGGGGGCGCGCCGCACGTGCATGAGGCCGGCGACGAAGATCGTGACGAAGAGCGCGACGACCGTGAGGGTGAAGATGAGGCCCATCTCCTCGCCCATGATGGCGAAGATGAAATCGGTGTGGGCCTCGGGCAGGAAGGAGTTCTGCTGGCGGCCCTGGCCGAGGCCGACGCCGTCCACGCCGCCGGCCGCGAAGGCGAGGATGGCCTGCCAGAGCTGGTAGGCGCCGTCACCGCGGTTGGCCTCAATGTCCATGAAGGAGGTGATGCGTCGCAGGCGCACGGGATTCTGCCACACGAGCAGCGCGAAGAGCACGAGGGCGCTGCCGATGGCCGGCAGCAGGAACTTCAGCCGCGCGCCGGCGAGAAAGAGCATGACCAGACCGATCGTGCCGAGGAGGAAGGCCGTGCCGAAATCCGGCTCCAGGATCACCAGCACGGCGAAAAGGCCGGTCCAGGCGCCGGGGATGACGAAGCCCCGCCACAAGTCGTGCAGCTTGCTCTGGTTGAGCGCCAGATAGTGCGCGAGGGAGAAGACCAGGGCGAGCTTGGCAAATTCCGAGACCTGGAGCCGGGTGAACCCCAGATTCAGCCAGCGGCGGCTGCCCTTCACGCTGATGCCGATCTGCGGGATGAGAACGAGCACGAGGAGGGCGAGGGAGATCGCGGCGGCAATCCACGCGAACCGGCGGGTCTGCTCCAGGTCGGCGATCGCCACCAGCCACCCGGCGCCGATGGCGAGGGCGAGGAAGATCAGCTGCTTGTAGAGGTAGGCGTAGGGCCCGCCCTTGATGGGCGAGCTCGCGCTGAAGAGCACCACCAGGCCGATCGAAACCAACGCTGCAACGCAGACGATGATGACGCTCGCGGGGGTGATCGTGAGAGGGCGGCGGGGCAAGATGGCGCTCGTCGAACTCACCGGTGGGGCGGCGGGCTCAACCGCCGTTGGCGGGGACGGGCTCCTCGACCTTGATCGTCGGCACCTCGGTGTCGGCTTCCTTCAGGCCGGCGTCGAGATCCTGGCCGGGCGGCGGCGGGGCGATTTCAAATCGGGGGGCGTTGACCACCGGGGCGGGCGCGGCCTCGGCGGGGGCCGGCGCGGCCGGCTTGTCCGCGGCCGGGCGGACCGCCGCGGGGGCGGACTTGCTCCCCACGGCCTTGAAGCCGGGGATTACGAGCTGCTGGCCGGCGCGAACCTTGGAAGGATCGGTGATGTTGTTGGCGGCGGCGAGCTCGCCGACGCTGACCTGGTACTTGCGGGCGATGACGCCGAGGCTTTCGCCGACCACGACGGTGTGCGTGACCGACTCGCCGCTGGTCGGGCGGACCGGCACGGGGGTCTTTTCCGCGGGCAGCGACATCGCGGCGGGCGGGACGGCGGTGGCGACGGCGGCACCGGGCTTGCCGGGGATGATGAGCTTGCGGCCGGGCTTCAGGGCGACACCGGACGCGAGGCTGTTGGCCTTCGCGAGTTCCGCGACAGTGAGACCGTGTTTCTTGGAAATGCTCCAAAGGCTGTCGCCGCGCTCGACCGTGTAGGTCGAGACCGGCGCGACATTTTCGACGGGCTTGGGCGGGGTGACGGTGACGGCCGCGGCCGAGCCGGGGCGGGTGGGCGAGGCGTGACCCAGCGGCGAGGCCGGCGTGTAGGAGACGGGCATCGTGCCGAGGTCGACCGGCTCGGGGGTGGCGGGGGAACCGTAGGTGATCGGAGCCGCCGCGCGGGCGTCGGGGACGGTGGCGTCGGGCGTGGGCAGGTTGCGCGGGCCGGACTGGCAGCCGGGGCTCGCAAAAATGAAGATAAACGCGAGCAGATGCACGGCGACAACTGCTCCGAAGATCTGGAGGATTTTCATGGTGGTATATGAGGGCTGAGGAGGGAGATTTGCTATCTAAAAAGCGGAGTTATTCACAGGTTGTCCACGAGGGCTTCAAACTGGCGCCCACGGTCATCGTAACCTTGGAACATGTCGAAGCTGGCGAACCCCGGGCTGAGGATCAGGTGTTCGCCCGGGACGGCTTGGGCGAGGGCGGCCGAAACGGCGGCAGCCAGACTGGAACAGAGGGTGGCGGGGACGCGGGCATCCCGGCAATGACCGGCGAGGGCGGCGGAGGTTTCCCCGATCAGGAAGGCATGGCGGATGTGGCGGGCGATGCGGCCGACGAAGGCGCCGAGATCACCCCCCTTGGCCTTGCCCCCGCCGATCCAGAGGACTGGGGCGGAAAAGGTCGCGAGGGCGGCCTCGACGGCGTGGAAATTTGTCGCCTTGGAGTCATTCCAGAAAGTGACCCCGCGCTTCTCCCCCACCCGGGCCAGCCGATGGGCGCCGGGCCGGAAGGTGCGGGCCGCGGCCAGCAGGCTCTCCTCGGTGAGGCCGGTGCGCTGCCACCAGGCCGCGGCCAGCAGGAAGTTTTCATACTGCGGATAACCGGCAAACACCGTCCCGGCCAGCCGGGCGTCGGTTCCTTGGCCTTCGGTCGGGATAAGGGAGGAAGCCGGAAGCGAGAGACCGGCGGATGAAGCGAAACGTTGCACCGAAGTACCCACCAGGACCGCGCCGGGCGGCGTGCGTGCGACCAAACGCGCCTTGGCGCTGAAATAGGCGGGCAGGCCGGGATGCCGCTCCAGGTGATCCTCGGCAAAATTGGTCCACAGCGTCGCGGTCGGCCGCAGGTGCTGCAGCGACTCGGCCTGGAAGGAGCTCACCTCGCAGACGGCCATGTCGGTACGACCGGTCTGCTCGACAACGAAGCGACTGAACGGATAACCGACATTGCCCGTGGCCTGCGCGCGGCGGCCGGCGGCGTTGAGGGCGTGGGTGAGAAACTCGGTGAGCGTGGTCTTGCCGTTCGTGCCGGTGATGGCGACCAGGTCACCGCGCCAGAAGAGGGAGGCAAAATCGAGTTCCCCAAGACAGGTGCAGCCGGCGGCGCGCGCCGTGGCGAGCCACGCATGCTCCGGGGCGAAGCCCGGGCTGAACACCACGAGCCCATGGCCGGCGGCTTCGCGCGCGGTGAAAACGCGCTCCGCCCCCGCCGCTTTTTCATCGTAAAGCACCCCGCCCCCGCCGATCGCGGCCAGCAGTTCCAGCACACCCTGCCCGCTCACGCCCGCGCCGAGCACGGCGACGGGACGCGCGAGCAGCGCGGTGATGGCGGTGGGAGGTGCGGGGATCATTTCAGGAAAGGACGCAGGAGGTCCGCTGACAGCGAATAGGTAAGGTTCCGATTGGATGGGTATAAAGAACCTGTCAGCGGGCTCCCGCGAAAGTCTTGGCGCTGCGCACGATCGGACCCTCGGGCAGGGTCTGGCCCGAGCGGAGGCGCCGCAGCTTGGAGAGCGAACGCACGAGCGGCTGTTTCAGCAGCACGAGGCTGGTGCGGGTGACGTCACGAAAACTGGGCGTATGCTCGAGGTTGTAGTCGATGGGCATGGTGGAATGCAGTGAAAGAGAGGGAGGAAAAGAAGTTGGCTGCCGGTTCAGCGGCGCAGCCCGAGGGTGACGAAGGCGGCGAAGGCGCAGGCCCAGAGGGCCACCACGAACAGGGTCGGACGTGAAAACGGCAGGCGGACGTCGAGCTGCCGGGAGAGGGCTTTGATCATGGCGGACATGGTGGGGACGAGGGAGGGTTAGCGGAGCTTGAGGGTGGCCAAACCCGCGAGGGCAAAGCCGAGGGAGAGGACCCAGAAGCGCAGGACGACCTTGGTCTCAGGCCAGCCCTTCTTCTGGAAATGATGATGGATCGGGGCCATGAGGAACAGGCGCTGGCCCGTGCCGGTGCGGCGCTTGGTGAACTTGAACCAGCCGACCTGGAAGATGACGGACAGGGCCTCCAGCACGAACACGCCGCCGATGATCACGAGCGTGAACGGCTGGTGGATCATGAAGGCCATGACCCCGATCAATCCGCCCAAGGCGAGCGACCCGGTGTCGCCCATGAAGACCTCGGCCGGGTGCGAGTTGTACCAGAGAAAGGCCATGCAGGCGCCGATCAGGGCCGCGCACACGACCGTCAGTTCCCCCGTGCCGGGCACGTAGCTGATCAGCAGATACTGCGAGATGACGCTGTTGCCGGCGGCGTACGCCATGATGCCGAGCACCAGGGCGACGGTGATCGTGCAGCCGGTGGCGAGACCATCGAGGCCGTCGGTCAGGTTGATGGCATTGCTGAAGCCGACGATCCAGAGATAGATCAGGACCAGGAGCATCCACCACGGCATGTAGCCCACGACCGCGGTCTTGAAGAACGGCAGCCAGAGCTCGCGGATCTTGCCCGCGCTCTGCGGGTGCCACAGCAGGATGCCCAAGGCGATCACGGTCGCGCCGGTCTGCCAGGCGATCTTTTCCCACGAGCGGATGCCGTCCTTGTTCTTGTGGACCACCTTCAGGTAATCATCCCGCCAGCCGGGCACGGTCAGCGCGGTGTAGACGAAGAGGGCGACAACCGTCCAGACGTTGGGCGCGGCCCAGAGCACGGCGCTGAAAAACACCGAGAGGAAGATGATGAGCCCGCCCATGGTGGGCGTGTGCTTCTTGTCAAAGTAGGTCGCCCCAAGCGCGCCCGTGCGCTCGTCAATGTAGCCGTGACCGAACTTCAGCTCGCGGAAGCGCCGGATGAGCATGGGCCCGATGACGAAGCCGATCAGCAGGGCCGTGATGGCCGCGCCCACGGAGCGCACCGTGATGTATTGCAGCAAACGCAACGGGCCGAAGAAGTCGTGGTACTGGGAGAGATAGCTAAGCATGGCGGGCTTGGATCTGCTGCAGGGCGCGCCAGATGCCGCCGCGGGGGGCGGGCGCGGAATCGCGGCGCGGCCATTCGCAGGACCGCACTTCCATGGGCGGAGTCGACGGCGAACTGGATTTGGACGCGGCCCCGCGCGTGGCGAGCTGACGGGCGGCCGCGGACGTGGGACTGAAATCAGCGCGCATGGGCGGTTCTTTTTCCCGTGGCGTTGGAAGCCGTGGTCCCGCGGGGTGAGGGCCGCGGGGCGGATAAACTGCGGAACGAATTGGCGCGCCGCGTGGAGGCGAGGCCGGAGCCGCGCGAGTTGGCCTCGCGGGAGTCCGAACCACCAAACGGGAAGATGCGCGTCGAGAAACTGTGATGAAAGGTCAGCATGTCAGTGGGCTCCGGTGGTCTGGGGCTCCAGCAGGGTTTCGAGCTGGTAGCGACGGCTGCCCTTGAGGAACACCGCACCGGTGAAACCGGTGAGACGCTCGCGGACCGGGGCGAGGTCCGTGATCACGGCAACCTGGGACGGGTCGTTGCCATTCTGCAGCAGGCCCTCGCGCAGCGCGGCGGCCTGGTCCCCGATGGCCAGCAGGTGGTCACCCGGGCGGAGCAGCAGCGTGCGGCCGAACTGCCGGTGGTAGTCGGCCGCCGCGGCGCCGAGTTCCTCCATGCAGCCGAGCACGTAGAGCCGGGGCAGGTCGGCGCGCACCGCGCCGTTGAAGGCGTCAACCGCATCGGCCATGGACGCCGGGTTGGCGTTGTAGAAATCAGCGTACACGGTGGCCTCGCCGTGCCGGCGGACCTCGCCGCGCCATTTGGTCGGCACCCACTGCTCCAGCCGGGCCTGCAGGGTCGCATCATCCACCCCCAGCTCCGACGCCAGCGCGAGCGCGAGGGCGGTGTTTTGCGCCATCCCCGCGGACACCCGGCGCAGGATGAACGTGCGCCGGCCGTCGAGCCGCAGCTCGGTCCGCTCCGGCCGGTGAAAGACGTTGAACTTCACGGTGCGGCCGGTGACCCGCGTCATGCCCTCGTTTTCCGGCACCAGGATCAAGGGCTGCTCCAGCGTGTGAAAAACCGGGTGTTGCCAGCAGGCGACGGGAAAAACCTGGAGACCGCCGCGACGCACGCCGCGCAGCAGCGTGACCTTTTCCTCGGCCACGCCGGCCAGGGAGCCGAGTTTCTCGAGATGCGCCGGGGCGACCAGGGTGACGATCGCGTGGTCCGGCTCGATCATGTCGGCGTATGCCCGCATTTCGCCCGGGGAGTTGATCCCGGCCTCGACCACCGCCATCCGGTGCGCCGCCGGATCCAGGCGGGTGAGCGTGAGCGGGATGCCAAGGTGATTGTTCAGGTTGCCGGCGGTGGCGAGGACGCCGGTCGGCCCGGCCGCGGGCTGACCCGGCCCCACCCCGCCGAGCAACAAGGCCAGCAGGTCCTTCGTGGAGGTCTTGCCCACGCTGCCGGTGACACCGACGACGGGGCCGTGGAATTCACGACGGTGCTCGCGGGCGATCTGCTGAAAGGCCGCCAACGGGTCCGCGACGACCAATTGGGGCAACGGGTCACCGGTAACCGGGCGGCCGACCAGCGCCGCGGCGGCGCCGCGCGCCCTCGCCTCCCCCAGAAAATCATGGCCATCCCGCTTGCCCGTGCTCAGCGCCACGAACACCTGGCCCGCCGCAAGCGTGCGGGTATCCTGAGTGAAGCCCCGCAGCGGGCCCGTTGGAAACGGCGACCACGTGCCACCGGTCCAGGTGGCCAGCTTTTCTGCGGCGAACGTTGGCATGGCAGCGGGTTCAGGCCGGCTTGATGGATTTGATCCCGATCAATTCGCGTACGACCTGCCGATCGTCAAAGGGCACGATCGTGTCGGCAAATTCCTGGTAGGTCTCATGACCCTTGCCCGCAATGAGCAGGCAGTCCCCCGGCCCGGCCGCATCCAGCGCGAGGCTGATGGCATGACGGCGGTCCTCGGTGAAAGTGATCTGCGCCGGCGACTTCACGCCGGCCTTCATGTCGGTGAAGATCTGGCTGAGCGCCTCGCCGCGCGGGTTGTCAGCCGTCGCCCAGGCGAAATCGGCGAATTCCTGCACGGCGGCCGTCATGAGCGGACGCTTGCTGCGGTCGCGGTTGCCGCCGCAGCCAAACACCACGAACAGCCGGCCGGGCGTGATCGCGCGCAGCATGCCGAGGGCGTTCCGCAGGGCGTCATCGGTGTGGGCGTAGTCGACCAGGACGTTGAAGGCCTGGCCCTCCTCGATCCGTTCCATGCGGCCGGAGACCCCGGGGAAACTCTTGAGCCGGAGGGCGATCACCGCCGGGTCGCGGCCCAGCGCGTAGCACGCCGCGAAGGCGGCCAACAAGTTGCTCACATTGTAGCGGCCGATGAAGGGGCTCTCGATCTGCACGCGCCCCTCGGGCCAGACCACCGTGAGGGAGGTGCCCTTGAAGTTGAGCTGCACATTCTCGGCGCGGACCACCGCATCCGGGGACTCGCCAAAGGTGATGACCCGCACGTGCTGGGGCACCTCGGCGGCGAGGCGGCGGCCGTAGGGATCGTCGAGATTGATCGCGGCCACGCGCGGCGACGTGCCGATACCGCCGTTGAACAGACGGGACTTCACCTCAAAGTACGCGTCGAGCGTCTTGTGGTAGTCAAGGTGGTCGCGGGTCAGGTTCGTGAACACCGTGACGCCAAACTGCATGCCGAGCACGCGCTGCTGGTCGATACCGTGCGAGCTCACCTCCATGGCGGCCTGGCGGCAGCCGGCATCACGCATCTGGGCGAGCATGCCAAAGAGCTCCAGCGACTCGGGAGTCGTGCGGTAGGACGGCACGACCCGGGCGCCGAGGTCGTAGTTGACCGTGCCCACGAGGCCGACGCGCTGGGTGCTGGTGGACAGGAGATGCTTGATGAGGTTCGTGACGGTGGTCTTGCCATTCGTGCCGGTCACGCCGACGAGCTCGAGGGACTTGTCGGGAAAATTGAAGTACCGCTGCGCGACCTGCGCGAGGGCGCGGCGGGCATCGGCCACCTGAATGTAGGTCACGCGGGCGGCGGTGCCGGAAGGGATCTTCTCGGCCACGATCGCGACGGCGCCGCGCTGGATGGCCTCGTCGATGAAGGAATTGCCGTCGGCACGCCGGCCCGGCAGGGCGAAGAAGAGGTTGCCCGGCATCACGCGGCGGCTGTCCATCGCCAGGCCGGAGATAGGACGGTCGAGATCGCCCTTGCTGGTGCGAATGTCTTCCTCCTGGAAATAATTGGAGAGCTTGGGGGCCATTTTGAAGATTTCCCGGGTCACGCGGTCCGCCGGGCGGGTGCGGGTTTTGGGCAGGGAGCGGAAGGCGGCGACGAGCGGATAGTTGGGGGTCAGATAACCGATCACAGCGCACCTCCCTGCATGGCGAGAAGGTTGCGGGTGAGCGGGGTCACGGGCTGGATGCCGAGATATTGGATGAGCTGCTCCGCGACATTTTTGAAGGCCGGGGCGGCGACGGCGCGGCCGTAGGCGTTGCCCTTGGCCATCTTCGCGTCATCCACGATGACGGAGAGGACGATCTCGGGACGGCTGGCGGGGAAGAAGCCGACGAAGGAGGCGACGTGACGGTTGTTCACGTATTTGCCGTCGATGATTTTCTGCGTGGTGCCGGTCTTGGCGGCGATCTCGAAGCCGGGGATGTCGAAGCCGGCCGCCGTGCCCTCGGGGCCGACGACGCCGTGCAGCATCTGCGCGAGCAGGGCCGCGGTGCTGGGCTTCATGACCTGGGTGCGTTTCTCCGGTTCGAAGGTGCGGATTACGCGGCCGTCCGCGTCGCGGATTTCCTGGATGATCTGGGGCCGCAGCAGCGCGCCGCCGTTGGCCACGACACTCATCGCCATGTGGATTTGCAGCGGGGTGGCGGCCACGGCATGGCCCATGGGCATCCGGGTGATGGTCAGGCCGTCCCAGCGCGCCGGCGGCTCCAGCAGTCCACGGACCTCGCCGCCGAGCTGGAACTTGGTCGAGGCGCCGAAGCCGAAGCGCTCGACATACTCGTGGAATTTTTCCCCGCCCATCAGCATCGCCAGGTGGGCGGCGCCGCGGTTGCTGGAATGGCTCACGATCTCGGACACCGTGAGCAGACCGAAGGGATGGTCCTCCTTCGGCAGCTTGAGGTCGCGGCCCTTGTAGTTGGCGATCGGGTTGCCGCAGTCGAAGGCCGAGGCGGGCGTGACCAGTCCCTGGTCGAGGGCGGCGCCGGCGGCCACGATCTTGAAGGTGGAGCCGGGCTCGATGATGTCGGTCACCGCGTAGTTCCGCTGCGCCTCGAGCGGGGCCTTGTTGTACTGGTTGAGGTCGAAACTGGGGTAATTCGCCATGCCCAGGATGCGCCCGGTGCGGACATCACTGGCGATGATCGTGGCGAAGTTGGGATTGTACTGCTCGGCGATCGAGCGGAGTTCGTCCTCGATGATGTTCTGCACCACTGAGTCGATGGTGAGCACCACATCGTGGCCGTCGCGGGCCGGCACCTCGCGGGAGCGGAACTGGGCGAGCTCGCGGCGGGTCCCGTCCTTCTCGGACTCGATCCAGCCGTCCTCCCCCTTCAGGTAGAGGTCGAAATGCCGTTCGGCACCGGTGACGGAAGTCCCTTCCCGGTTCAGGTAACCGATGAGATTGGCGGCGAGGCCGCCGCCGGGGTACACGCGGCGATAGACGCGGTTGGCGGTGAGGCCGCGGATGTCGAGGGCGGCGATCTGGTCGTAGGTCGGCTCATCGAGACCCTCGCGCAGCTTCACCCAGCGGTCCTTGACCCGGCCGTCGCGCGCGCCATCGCGTCCGTCCTGCTCCAGGTCGACGCTGCGCTGGCGCGGCACAAAGGCTTCCTCCAGTTCACCCGTCGAAATTCCGAGCAAGGCGGCCAGCTGGACGCGCTTGGTGCGTTCGGCCGCGGCCTTGCGGGCGCGCCGGGGCTCGTTCTTGTCGGCCTCGAGGTAGTCGACGAGTGCCCAGGGGTCGACGGCGAGGGTGATCTCGGAGCGGCTGGTCGCGAGGAGGTTGCCGCGGGCGTCAAGGATGGCGCCCCGGCGGGCGTGCTCGACCACAATTTGGCGGCGGGCCTTGTCCACATACGCGAGCAGATCCTCCCGGTCCAGCACATGCAGGAACACCAGCCGCACGCCGACCGCGAGGAAGCAGATCAGCACGCCGACGGCGAGCAGGGTGAGACGGTTGGTGGCAAAGCCCTTGGACATGAGGGTTGGCTCAGCGCAGCGAGGCGGTTACAAACTGGAAGGCGGGGGCGCGGTTGGTCAGGTCGAGCGAGACCTGCGCGACGTTGAAGACCTCGCGGTTGCGTTTCGCCGCGAGGCGGAGCTCGGCGGATTCACCGACGCGCACGACCTGGGCCTCGCGGGGCGCGGCCAGCGCGAGGTGCATGGCCTGGTTGCGGCGCAGCAGGGTGTCGGGGTTGACGGCGGCGGCGACCTCCGCGTTCACCTCGTCGATCCGGCGCTCGACGTCCTCGAGCTTCACCTGCAGGGCGCGGCTGTGGTTGGCCACCTGGGAGATTTCCTGGCGCATCCAGACGGCACCGAGGCCGAGGGAACCGGTGAGCATCAGACCGCAGAGGGTCAGGAGGATGAGGCGGTTGACGATCGTGTGGGCGGGAGGCGGCTTCATGGCGGGTCAGAGTTTGCGGAGGACGCGCAGCTTGGCGGAGCGGCTGCGGGGGTTGGTGGCGATCTCGGCGGCGGAAGGGACGATGGGCTTGCGGGTGAGCGGCAGGGCGAGCTTGGTGCGGAGCTGCTGGGGCGTGGCGTCGTTCTCGTCGATGGGCTGGCCGCAGACCTGGCGGAAAAAGCGCTTCACCGGCCGGTCCTCGAGGGAGTGGAAGCTGATGACGGCGAGCACGCCGCCCGGGGCCAGTTTGGCGAAGGCGGCGGGCAGGCCGCGCTCGATGGCGCCGATCTCGTCGTTGACGGCGATGCGGATGCCCTGGAAGGAGCGGGTGGCGGGATGGATGCGGCTCTCGCGCTTGGCGAAGGCGGGGATGGCGTCGGCGATCAGCGCGGCGAGCGAAGCAGTGCGCGCCAGGCGGCCGGTGCCGCGGGCGGACTCGATGGCGGAGACGACGCGGCGCCAGTTGGGCTCCTCGCCGTGGTCGCGGATGGCCTTGACCAGGTCATCATGGCTGGTGACCTCAAGCCAGTGGGCGGCGGATTGGCCCTGCCGGGGGTCCATGCGCATGTCGGCCTCGGCATCGTGCCGGAAGGCAAAGCCGCGGTCGGCCTCGTCGAGCTGGAACGACGAGACGCCCAGATCAAAGAGGATGCCGTGGAACCCGGTGTCGGTCAGCGCGGCCAGATCGCCGAAGTTGAGGTCGACGAAGCGGAAGGTCTCCGGGAACCCCACGAGGGCGTGCGCGGCGCGCTCGGCGGCGGCCGGATCGCGGTCCAGGGCCGTCACGTGAGCCCCGGCGTCGAGCATCAGGCGTGTGTGCCCGCCCCCGCCAAAGGTGCAGTCCAGGATGCGCTGGCCGTCGTGCGGCGCGAGGTACTCGAGCACCTCGTGCAGCATCACTGGGAGGTGCCCGGGGGTCATGGCGCGCGGAAATAACTCAATGACGGACGCGGGCATGGGATTTCTTCCACGGCAGGACGATCGACATCGGGTCGCGCAGGAGCGACCGGCGCTGGGCACAAAACACGAGCGAGAGTTTCGGCAGCGGCTGGGTCTTGATGAGGGTCGTGAGGGCTTTCATGGGTTTTAGAGGCCGATGCGGCGCATCATGTCGCCGAAGTTTTCGCCCGCCGTGCTGCGCTGCATCTCGGTCCAGCGGGCCGGACTGAGGATGTTGAAGGTGTCGCCCATGCCGCTGAGGATCGCGTCCTTCGCGATGCCGGCGTGTTTGAGCAGGTCGGCGCTGGCGCCGAAGCGGCCCTGCTTGTCGAAGGTGAACGAGAGCGCCTCGGAGAAGATCTTGGCCTTCACGGCCTGCGCATCGCGGTCGGAAATTTTCATTTCCGAAATCTGCGCGAGGAGTTTCTGCACGCGCGCCGGCGGCAGCACCGCGATGTAACCATCGGGGTGAGGCATCGCGAGAAACTGCTCGGTATCCGAATGCGTCCAGCGCCAGGCCGACGGAATCGTGAGACGATTCTTGTCGTCGAGCGTGTGTTCGAAACGCCCTGAATAAATGACTGTGCCGGAAGACGCCATGGGTGGATGCTCCGGGTCCCCTACTCCCCAGAACGCCCCATTTCTCCCCATTTCACCCCCAACAAGCAAGTAAAAACCCCGCAGAAACTGTCAAAACTTGTTCACAAATTACCCACTTACGCGGGTTGATATATTGTCAGGAAAGGGATCTCAGCCCCACAACGGTAAGCTCGAACCTATACGGACGTATTCCGCGCCTGCGGAAATCGAGGACCATCGAAGCGATCCGAAGATCTCCGGCTCAACTCGCCCGGACGAATTGGCCTTACCGGGTCCTTGATTCCTTACAAATACCGCCCCTCGAGACGCGCCTATGTCAACTTTATGCCCCGGCGCCCCACCCCACGGCGTCTAAGTCACCCCGAATTGCCCCTCTGGAGATGGCCCCCCCGGGGGCGCTCGAGCTCACGACCACGACGGAACCCAAAGCAAGGATAGCATCGTCCCATCCTCGTCCAGCGGAGCCGCCAGCTCGAACAGCTCGCGGTCTTCCCCGGCTCGGACGTGGGGGAACCACGCCTCCCATGGCACCGGCTCCAGGGACGGAACCTGGCTTGGGGCGCCTTTCACATGGTAGGCGATCGCGTGCCATCAACACCGCCCCTGCCTCCAACCGCCACCCTCCTCCCAACCTTCAAAACACCCGGCGCCGCGTCATCCGGCGCGCACGCTCATCGTCTGCCACATCACTCTGTCAAAGGTCCATCTGTTCAGGAGAAGCAGATCGGCCGCAAACTCGAGAATCCGACGCGCTTCAAGATAGCCATGCGCGCCCACCCCGGCGAGTCGCAGTAGCTCCTGTGCATGCCGATCTACTGCAATCGCCGAGATACCCAGCAATCGGCAAAGGTAGTCGACCGTCTTGTAGCCAACACCGCGCACGGTGAGCAACGCCACCCGATTTCTGGAGGCAGACACCCAGCCACGCAATTCACTCAGAGTATCGACGCCCTGCAGCCGCAGGAAGCCGACAAGTTGCCGCAAGCGCTTGGGCTTCTCCGGATGTGACCAGGCCAACGCAGCTGCGAATTTTGGAGTGCGCATAGCCTGCTTAAACTCGACGAGTGAGGCAACCTCAGGGAAGGCGTTGGTCACTGCAATTACCCGTGGTAAGACGACCGTGCGGTAGTTGAGCCCCGCCTGGAAGATAGTATCGACCAAGATCGCGGCAATGTTCCACGAGGCCGGGGTGGGCTGGATTCTCGCTACCGCGCCTATAGTCCAATTGGCAGCGACGTAGTCCGCAACAAGCCGGGCTTTGACCAGGGTTTCCATATCAGCCGCCCAGCGCAGCGAGTCCTTGCAGTCGGTCAACACAATTGGGGCAGGCCCCGCATGGCACCCTGCTATTCACTTGGCACGAAAACGTTTCGCCAATCGGCGCGCCCAAACGGATGCCGATACGGGCAACCTGTGCCTTCGACTTGTAGCGGAAGGGCATCTTCACCCGAACTCCGCCGAAACTCTTCAGCAGCTCTGATAGTCTTCCGAAAAATCGGGCTGAGCAGTCGATTTCTTCCGCATGGTTGGAGTTAATGAAAGCAGTATAGACCGTGCCTCCCCCCGCCGACTGGACGCGGGCTGCTGCGATACTCAGAAGCAAGATGTTCCGGTAAGGAAGATAGAGATCCTCCTTCGTGATACTCTCTTCCCAGAGATTGGTTTCCCGGATCAGGCGCGACTGGGAGCCGGCGTAGATCGCGGCCACGTCCACGATTTCAAGTTTCCTCAGGATGCGTTTGGGTAGAACCTGACGGAGCGTGTTCAGCTCCGTCGTCGCGCAATGCTGCCCATAGTTGACGAACAATGGGTAGAATTGGACGCGCTTGGCCATCATCCAATAGGCCAAGGTGGTCGAATCGAGGCCTCCTGAAGCGAGGAGAACGGATACTTTTCTCATGTGTGTGCCGTGAGACGGGCAACCTCATCGAACGTGGCCGTGATTATGGCGTCCAGCGAGTCGGTCACCAGACTAACTCCCTGGGTGAGCATGATGTTTTTAGCCCGGCCGTCTGGGTCATACACGAACACCTTCATGCCGCGTTCGAGGGCAATGCCGATTTCGATTAGGGTGCCAGGGTCATCGAATATGAGGACTGCAATCATCATTTTGCACTTCCCGATAAGCGCCATGTCCGCTTCGTAGAGCTTCTGCCGCTCAGCCGGTGACATGTCGCCGTGCGCCTGGCCATGCTCCTTCACCGGCCGGCGCGGACGGAAGTTGTGATACTTGAGACATGACACCACCGCTTCGATATGCGTTGCATCCACGTAATCGAAATCCGGCGCTGCAATGTAGATGCTAGTCCCGCGCCGGCTCTCCCACGGCAGTCGAACGGACGGCAACCCGACGATCTCCTCGCTGGAAAGCGCGAGTGTTCGCGAGACCGCCCGCTTAAAGTCCCTCGGATATGTGGTGGCAGCATACTCGCTCGCAACCCACGACGCATAGCAGAGCGCGCCTTCTGCCCCTACCCTGGGTCGCAGCACGACAAACGCAGCATCGAAGGCATCACCAACGCCAACGGAATGGATGATCGCGCGACGCTGGGAGCCAGTCGTGAAGTCCTCCCCTGTTGCGAGATAGCATCGCGACCCACCTCGATTTTCCTTAAGCACGACGCATTCAGCCCGTTGCCCAGCCAGCTTCGCTACGCTACCTGGCAGCCCGCGGCGAAACTTTGGAAACTCGGTGGCCGACGTGGAGAGAAACAGCGTCGATAGTGGGCGACCCAACTTGCCCAGCGTGCCAAGCGTGGCTGGGCCGTTACCTAGGTCATAATGGACCTCTGCATCGGCGGCGCTCAGTATCCTGAGAATCTCTCCAAGATCAAAATCCCCACCAATGATCAGCACTGAGGTCTCTCCAACCAAGAGCCGCCGCAGAGAGCTCGAATCGAGGGCATGCTCCACTTCATCTCTGAGTAAGTGTTCATACCCTTGGGGACCGGCTTCTTTCGCCTCCCCAATCAGCATGACGTTGGGAGCACCAATCACGTTGCCGATTTTCACCACCCTTCGGGCGCCGTGCGCTCTCGTGTATTTGCTGACGGCTTTATCGAGATAGGTTGGGCAGAAATACGCTATATCGTAGCGCACCCCAATTGCCCACAACGCTCGAGCCGCGTGTATTACGCCGCCCATCCGGAGCTTTGCCTGTTCCGCTTTGGTCGGAAGCGTCACGTCCACGACCACTTCGCCGACTAGGACAATGCGCCGCGTCATACTGGAGCGCCATCAATCGCAACCTTCGGAATCGGAGTCAGCGTGGACGCCCGAACCACGCCACGGTATTTCCATCCCGCTTTGATACATTGGGCCAATCCATTGTGCTTTGTCGGAAGGTTGCCGATGACTTCTCCCTTCGCACTCACGGCACACACTCGAGTGCGCAGTTCGATGAATACCGATACGCCTTTAGCAGGGACTCCGCCGTGGTTTTGGAAGTATGCAGATTGCCCGACATCTTCCAAGTCGGCTGAGAACGCTTGGTCGCAGGGGTCGCTACCACTTGATCCACCCGAGGCTCCCCCTCGGCCGCCACTTGACGGAAGCTGTTTCTTACGCGCGCGTGAATAGTCCGAGAACTTGGATGATCCTGCACTTCCCATGGGATAGATGGCGTTTGGGGTTACGTGATGGTCGGAACCAGGAGAACGCTCAACGCCCAGCACCTGTCGCGCACAGGGCGATTGGGGTAGGATGGCCAGGCGAAGACATAAACTGTGGGCAGGACGTTCTCATGGAGTGATGTGCCGCGTCCCAGTGGCCCCTGGGACGTAGCGAAGTTTGGCCCGTTGGGAAACATCAACATCCAACGTCCTTTCGGGCAAGGACTATCCGTTGAAAACACCTTGAGTGCGCGTGTGCCAGCTTGGGACCACGCCTGGTGATTTGATGCTGGCTGGATCCGCAGAAACCGACTGAATGGTGACATCTAGCTCTATTTTGCGTGAAACGCCACTTCAGCAGTCTTGATCGCTACACCATTGTCGAAGGCGACCTCGACGAGTCACAAGTCAATGGTATTGGCGGTGCCTTGTCGCCCGGCCTTTGGATCCCGTTGGCTCTAAATATCGCACACGGAGCCATGCAGGCCCAGGAAGGCATTCTATTCAAGAGACTGGTCGCCAAACTAGGCATGGCGCAGAGCCAGCCGTTTTCGTCAGCAAGGGCCGAACTAAATCGGCTGATCACGCCACAGTTTCACACGACGACTGAACGGGTATATCTTGAATTTCCTCTCGACCATGCGCGCCTGACAGGGCTCGAGAAGGTCAGGTCTGGCAAGGACCTCAAATTCTTACTCGATGCAACGCTGGTTGCCGATCAGCTGCATCTGTTGAACAATCACCAGGGGCCGATGGACCCGCACATCTGGGGCTTTCGGCAGCGCCACGTGCTTTATCTGCAGCAGGAAATCACGATTTCGAGAGACGCATGGATCACACGCGTGCTACCACAGACTGGTTACGGCTCGGTGCATGTGCTCGAATTTCCCGCTATCCCTATAGAGAATACGGAAACCTTAAAACACAGCTACGACGCCCTTGTTCAAGCGCAGGAACGGCATCGGCTTGGCATGTATGACGATTCAGTCGGCAAATGCCGTGTCGCACTGGAACCGTTTGTTACTCTGATTGAAGAAGACGACGGCAAGGGCGGAAAGAAGAAGGTTCCGAAGCTGAAGCCGTCCTGGCAAACGAAGCTGGGGCAGGCCACCTACCAGTGGCTCAATGATTCCTTCAATGCCGTGAGATACGCCGGCAACCCAAACCATCACTCGCCGAATGCTCACTACGATCAACTGGAATCACAAATGATCTTGGCTGTCACCACGGCATTGGTGTCTTACGCGTTGCGGACCCTGGGCGCTGAGGACGGTGCTGTTGGTCGGGACGGCAAGAAGTAGTGAGGCGTCTGCCGATCGTGAAGACGCCTGACAGCACAGATCCACATGTAGTTGCCTTCTGTGCGAGTATCAGTCCTAGCGCGCCATTCTACATTCCAATTCATCCGGACACGAATTGCGCGTGTGACGATTGCTTCAACAACATGGACCTCGTCAGCATGGTTCACGGGGGAGAAGTCGTTCCGGGTTGGAGCCTATTCGAGTGGCCCAGAGTATTTATCGAAGCAGAGCATCACCACACGTGGCGCAAAAAATCAGGCCAATATGAGGACCCGACACCACGCGAGGATCGGAAGCGCAGATTGCTCTTTCTACCCGATCTCGGCTTGAAGCCTGGCGAGTATCCTCCAAATAGGCGCCATTTTCTCACTGAGGATTCTACGGCCAAGGAATATGTCGCAGTTGTTGATCAACTAAAGAAAGGCGGCTCCTCAACCACGCTCATCGAGTCAATGCGTCAGCTCAGGAAGGCCTTAGAATTGAAATACGGGAAGGAGCCGATGTAGTCGCATATCAGATGAACTAGTTCAAACGACTCTTCATACCTGCCAAGGAGCCACCTGTTCTTAATTCCGACATACTTGAGGTTACCGAAACCTCCGGTGGCGGCATTCTGATAACCACCACCAAGGAACTTGGCCTGCTCGGTGGCAGACACTACACGGATTGCGTGGGGGAGATCAATCGCCTAAAGCGAGAAGGCAAACACGATGAGGCGATCGCGCTACTTCTCCGAACCATAGACGCAACCGAGCGAGAGTCATCCGTGGCAGGTCCTCGATGGGGCGTTGCGCCATGGTATTATGAGCAGTTGGCAATTGTATATCGGAAGGAAGGAAGAATCGAGGATGAGATCGCCATCCTTCAGAGGTATGCCCGCCAGCAGAAAGCTCCGGGAGCCAGCCCCGACAAACTTCAAACACGACTTCGGAAAGCCATGGCGTTGTTGAGCGCCAAGAAATCCTGATAATTCCAATCCATCCCGCATGCCTCAAATACGGGAGTTGTATCATTGGACGTTCCCACTGCTTAGCACAAGTCCGCTAACTGGCGGCCAGCCTGAGGGGCACCGGGTCAGAAAGGATTTCCCGCGTATGCACTTCCGGGCCTTCGCGTTGCCAGCCCACCAGTTCAATCACGATGGTGCGGCCCGTCGTATCCGCAGGACGGAGTTTTCGGGCCAGCAGATTGGCGAAACGCTGGTCATGCGTGGAAACACATAGCTGCCGGCGGTCTTTCGTGCGTCGCAGCAAATCGACAAGGCCCAAGAGGTTGACATCGTCCAGACATTGAAGCGGGTCGTCCAACAGCAGGGACGCCAGCGGCGGTTGTGTGACCCCGAAGTTGAATGATAGAAAGATCGAAACAGCGAGCGCGTTCACTTGGGAACTCGACATGACCAGCGGCGGATGCTGGCACGACAGGTCTTCTTGCGAGTCCTGCACCACAGTGGACAGCAGCCCGCGACCCTTTGTAACGCGCGATAGAAACTTCACCGTCTCGAATGCCGGATGCGGGTCGATCCGGGAGTAAATGTTCTGCAACAGGGGTTCTACCTGTTGCAGTCGCTGCTCGACCACCGCGGAAGCGGCTTCGCGCAATCCTTCGATCACCCGCTGGGCCATTTCGCCGGAGGCGTTCCGACTGGCGATCGCCTGTTGCCTCTCTTGGATTAGCTTTTGCAGGCGCTCGCTTTCGACCTTGGTCTCGCTCAATGCGAGCTGAGCCACCGATTGCGAAACCGCGAGAGCCAGAGCTTCGCCTTGATGCTGCAGCTCCTTGAGCCTCGCGGCATGGCTGTCGTTCTTGGAAATGCCTTCCTCGAGCTGCCGCGCGCGAACAGATGACTCCTCGGCCGAGATCCCATGTTCGACGAATCGCGCCTGCACGAACTTCCGAAGCATGTCGGCTTCCATCTCCCGTTGCTGCTCGGTGCGAATGGAGAGTTCCAGACCACCGATCTCCTTTTCCTTAGCTGCCACCAGCGCCAGTAGTTCGTTCAGTTTAGTGGATGAGGAGTCGGGCAACGGCTCCCCACCTTTCTGGGTTATGGCCGTCAGTCTTTGGTGGGTCTTCGCTCGGTCGATACTCTGGGCGCACACCGGGCAGTGGTCGCCGAGGTGCTCAAGGGCAAGCAATGCCAAAACCCGCAACTGCTCGTCTTTTTGCTTCAGCTCAGCCTGCATCCGCCTCATTTCTGCCTGTCTGTCCTGTTCCTGCGTGACCGATTGGCGTAGCGTGCTTAGTTCGTTCGTGAGCGCGACTGACCTTGCCCGTAGTTCAGCAACGTCGCCCCGAGGCGGCAATGCCTCCAATTGGACAAGCTGCGGTTGCAGTAAGCGCAGAGACTGGCCGCTTCGTTCGGAAGCCACCCGTTTCATTTCGATTTCTTTAATCGCTGTGTCGATCGCGCGCCCGGCGTCCCGCGCCACCGGCTCGGGAGCCGTCCCGGTAATCCCCAGCGCGTTTAGTTCCGTCCACCATTTGCTCCATTCAGCCGGGTTGACCGGGGTAGCGACCGAGGGATAGCGAGCGGTGAGTTCCCGAGCCCGCGCCAGCACATTGGCCAAGACAAGCCGGGTTTCCTCCAAATCACTGACACGTTGATTGGTGACGGTTGACCACGCTTTTTTGGCCCGCTCCAACGCCCCTTGAAGTTCGGTAACACGACCGGCCCCAAACAATTCACTGACCGAGGTGAAGCGATCATGATCGTCCGCCGGCTCGATGAAATGGCGCAGGACATCCTGCTGTAAGTAAACACTGCGGGTCAGGACAGAAGCGAGTGCCGCCAGCGGCTCGGTCCCCGTTTGGGCCTCAGGCCAAACCAATTGCAGCAGCCGACCTTCGGCCGAAGGTCCAGAAAGTAGTCCCTCCGGGGTTTCAAGGGCCACCCGCGCTTCCCCTGTTTCCCGGTCGCAGCTGCGCGTCACTTTGAAGAGCCGGCCGGCTGCGTCGCAGAGCGTAAGCAGAGCGCGAGCCTGGCCGGATTCAGCGTAAAGCGAAACGACACTGGCGCCCTCGGCTGCCAGCCGAGGAATCCTCCCGCATAGCGCCCACAGAATACCGTCGAAGAGCGAAGTCTTACCATTCCCGTTCGCCCCCACCACAATGATGGCGTCAGCATTCAGGTCGAAGGCCTGGGTTTTTGCAAACCCGCGGAAACCGGAAAGTTCTAGCCCGACGATCTTCATTTCTTGGTCAAGGTTTCGTGCAGCTGATCCATGATTGGAGCCTGCGTCTTGAAGGCTTTCAGGACGGCCTCGGTCGCGTTGCGGGGAACTTCTGAGCGAGCCAACAAGTCCGGTAGCAGATCGAGCACGGATGCCGGCGCCGGCACCGAGACTCCCTCGTTTAGCGGCAATAGCGGTCGCAATACGCGCGCTGCCGCGCCCGGCAGCTTCAATTCCACGCCTGATGCCACCAGTTTCCGAATTCGGTTGGTGTCGTATCGGATATGTTCCAGTTGCGCAGACTCGGAAGGCGCGACGGCCGGGGTGAGTAAAACCAAATAGCCATCCCATGATTTCGATTCAGTCTGTGCAACGTTCTGCGAGATGATTTCCACCAATGACCCTTGCAGGTCGGGCCAAGACTGCAGCAACTCAGTGCAGCTGTCGAAAATGGCGACGCCAACTACGTTATATTTGTCCTCAAAGAGCCGCGCGTGCGACGTATCCCAGTCCGTGAAACGCCCTTCAATCCGTCGGTAGCCTCCAGCCATCAAGGTTTCAGAGGCCACCGCCATTAGTTCAGCGCTCGTGTTGTCGGGGGTATCGCTCATGGGACGATAGCAGCGACCAGGGCCGGGTTCGCGCGTAGAGTTTCGAGATGATGATAAGATAGGGAAGTCTGTCCGGTGATGATGTCGTTGGCGGGGCCTTCACCACGAACTAAGTCGGTGGGCGGCGTGATCGTCACGGGGCCGTCAGAGGTCGCGGCCACCAAGGTCGCCGTGGGCTGAATGCCACGCGTGCGCCACTGCGGCCGGCGCTGGTTGATTCGGGTTTCGATACTGGCAGTCTTCCGATGCCCACAGCCCGAAGCAACGATTACAGCAGAGATGACTTTTCCGCCACGCCGGAATTCGACCAAGCCGTCTTCTGCGACACTGACCTCGGTTGTCGAGTTGCGGGCGATATACGCAATGCCCAGCAGGAGATCAGCCTGCAACGGCGAGACGTTTCCGTCCATCGGCTGGTATGGACGTTTGTCGTTCAAGAGCCAATTTGCCCTAATCCTGCCAGCCGTGACAACCCCATGCCCGCGCAACTGTGCAAGGATTGGGGTCAGGTTCTCGTTGGTATGATTGTTCTCCAGAGCTTTTTCCTGGGCCGATGCAGCAAGCAGTTGGTGATGCTCAACTACGAGCCGGTCCGCTAGTTGCCGCATGAAATCGCACCAACCCATCTGGATGTAACGATCGTCGGCCAGTTGCATCTGTTGGAAAAATCCCGAACCCGCGCTTGGAGATGGATTCACCAGATACTGCCGCGTTGCGGCCGGAATCGCTTGCCGCATCAGCTTGGCGCTCTCCAGAAGCACGGTTACCGCGGTCCCGATTCCAGCGAATACCACCACCGGCCTGACGAGCACGTGCTGCGTAATTTGCTGTTCCCAATTTCCCTGCCACTCAGCCTGAATGGTCACGGTTCTCAGGACCCAGGCATTGGGATCGACTTCATTGGCGCTGCGATGAAGATAGTAAATGTTGTGGTTCGTTTGATTGCCAAGGTGGTGGGGCCCTTCAATAATGCCAACAATGTCGCCACAGGACAACGCGGCCACCGCCGCCGTAATGGCGACATCGTAGTTCAAAGTGACGATGGAGGCTATGGCACGTTCGGTTAACAGGGCCGCTGCGATGAGATAGCCCTCGTTGGGCATTTTCGCATGAAGCTGGTAGCGTTGCCGCAAACGAGTCACCAAGGGTTCCTGCGTCCCTGCTTTCAGAAAAACCAGATCCGCCAACACCGAGAGATCGTCGGGCTTGGTGCATTCCCCTGCGGCAAGAAATCCGTCAGCGACAAAATCGTCATGAAGAGCCTGGGAGCATACCCGCGCGACCGGGACCCCGGTAGGTGCTTCGACTGAACAACCAGCGCCCAGAATAAGGGCCAAGCGTCCACCGCCAGGAGCCACAACGGCTTGGTTTAGTTCAACAGGAAGGGGCATGGGCTAAGCATATCGTGAATATCAGGACGTGCAGGCCCGGCACGCGTGTGCAGACCAAACTGGATTTGATTTTGGGGCAAGGCTCATCGGCAAGGCCTTCCCGCACCTCCCGAAACCAGGCATGAAGCACTACCAGCCGGCCAGACGGCCAAGCCTGTTGAGACAATCCCAGGCATCATCAGATCGCAGAGCCCTGGACGAGGCACAATTGCGACTCCGAAAAGGGTCAATGGGTTGACGAAGGGCCTTCCCGTTACTGGAGACCGAGAAAATGATCCCTTCGACCAAGCGTTTTGCCAAGTCGATGTGACCGCGCGATTGTCATTAACACGTTTCGGCGCGAATATCGGCGCAATCAGACCGGATACAGGTAGTCAAGGAGCGCCGACGGGCCCCGATTCATAAGTTTGTCCAACACATCGTATTCCTCCGTGGTGGCCAGGCGAAAGCCAAAGGCCCGGAATTCGCGAGCGGCTTCCTGCAGCCCCAGCTCACTCACGTTGGGGAAAGCCTCCTGCAATGTGCAAAAAAAGGCCGGGCATGGATTCTTCTTCCCGGCGTATCGCTCCGGTAGCTTGAGCTGAGAAATGTGCTTCGGGAAGTAACGATAGAGCCGGCTCAAAACATTGATTCCAGTCCGAGAATAGGTTTCATCCCGCCAGATAAGCCGGTCAATTTGCTCGACGGTGAAGCGATCTCCAAAGATTTCGGCCAACCGGAACAGTAGTTCGACGATCTTGTTGCCCTTGGGTGTGCCCCAAATCTCCAAGCCCATGGCGACAGCCCGGTCGATCACAGCCCCGATTGGAAAAGGATCGGGCAAGGGTCCGACTTCCACCAAGAGATCCGTCAGGGTGGTCAGCATCTTCGCGTTATCCTGCCGGGATGCGGCGCGGACGGTATCCGAGAGACTCAAAACCAGTTGTTCATGGGTTTCGCCGCGCGCCATTTGCTGTAGTTCGCCCGTCAGCCCGCGACGAAAATCGTGCGCTGACGGGATCCATACGGTAATGGATTCGGGAAGATCCTGAAAGCGGACGCCTTCCTGCCGCTGCGAAAGCCACCAACGTTGAACCCAGAGATACCAGGCGCGCTCCTTACTGCGGTCCATCCAGACCAGGACTAGCGGAATACGAAGATTTTCACCGATGTGAACGAGGTCCTTGGGAAGTTGGCAGGCCACCCGGCCCTGCTTTTGAGTGGCAGTTGTGGTGGATTTGACCTGCAGCTTGATGAGTTCTCCGGCGACCGCTGGAATCGCTAACTCGAGTTCAATATCCATCCCAAAATCATGCTGCACCTGGTGGCGCACTATCCAGTTTTCGGACGCCTCAGCCACCCAAACAGCCGAAGCCTCGGCTTTTGCACCAACGGCTTGTTGCTGACTTCTCGTCTTAGCCATGATGTTTGAAATTTTGTCGCGCCGGGGAGATGACTACAAGCCTGCCCTACTCAACTTCCTTCAGGATGCGCAGGATCTGCTCTTACCCGGCACGCAATCTTGCAAGGTATGGACGTATCCCTCATTGGCGCTCGCGGTCGCCTAAGAGCCATCCACTTTGCAACGTTTATTTTACAATTAGCCTACGCTCTCCGCAAGGTATCGGGGTGAGTAAGTTGTCTCACCTGTTAATTCGTAAGCCTCAGTTAACTCCCCCCTTACGGCCGAGTGGCTGGTCTTTAGATCCCCAGTGGCCGTGAGGATCGGCCTGAGTAGCAGTTTTCGACAATATTCCGCGCCACTTTCGACCCAAACCCACCGCCCGGCTGGCCCAGCCAGCGGCGGCCAGCCGGCCCGCACCGGCCGGGCCGGGCGGGCGGGGTCGTGACTCAGACCAGCGGGGTCTCGCCGGGGACCGGTACCTTCACCGCGGGGGCATCGCCGAAGGCGTAGGCCGCGGGCGTGAGGTCGAGCTTCGAGTTGGCGAGCAACCAGCCGTAGCTGACCTCGCGGCCCGTGTAGGCGGACATGCGGCCGAGGATGGCGGTCAGCGTGGACTCGGCGACCTGCTTGCCCTCGTTGAGCGGCGTGCCGGCGCGAATACTGCGGATCAGGTCGATGTGCTCCTGATCGTAGGGATTCACGAGCTGGCCGGAGTATTTCCACGGCTGCTCGCCGCGGATCGTGCCCGACGGATCGGCCGAGCCCTTCGTGCCGGTGAGACGCTCGCTGACGCGCGTCGAGGTGCCGGGCACCTGGCGGCACATGCTCTGCACCCGCGCGCCGTTGGCGTATTCAAACTCGATGGCGAAATGATCCCAGGCATCGCCGTACTTCGCGTCGGTGCGGCTCTGGCGCCCGCCCATGCCGTAGGCCTTCACCGGGGGGCCGCCGAAGGCCCAGTTCATCACGTCGATGTTGTGCATGTGCTGCTCGACGATGTGATCGCCGCTCAGCCAGGTAAAATAGAGCCAGTTGCGCATCTGGTATTCCATCTCCGTCCACTCCGGCTTGCGGCCGTTGTGCCAGAGGCCCTCCTGCATCCAGTAGCAGGAGCCGCCGGTGAGCTCGCCGATGGCACCGTCCTTGATCCGGGCCATGGTCTCGAGGTAATCCGCCGAGTGCCGGCGCTGCGTGCCGGCGACGATCGCGAGCTTCTTTTGCGCGGCGATTTCCGCCACGCGGATGACCAGCCGGGCGCCCATGGGATCCACGGCCACGGGCTTCTCCATGAACACGTGCAACCCCGCATCGACGGCCGCCTGCAGGTGCAGCGGGCGGAACTGCGGCGGCGTGACCAGGAGCACCAGATCGATGCCGGAGGCCATCACCTGCTTGTAGGCGTCAAAGCCGGTGAAACAGCGCTCGCGCGTCACGGCAAACTGATCGGCGGGCAGCGGGGCCCGGCCCTCGCCCTTTCCCCCCTGGGTGAATTCCTTCATCGCCCCGTCCACGCGGTCGGCGAAGGCGTCGCCGAGGGCCACGAGCTGGACCGAGGGGTCGGCCGCGAGGCAGTTGCGCACGGCGCCCATGCCGCGGCCGCCGCAGCCGACGAGCCCGACGCGGATGCGGTCGGAACCGGCGGCGAAGACCGGCGTGAGGGAACCGAGCAACGGGAGAAGCGAGGCGGCGGCACCGGTCTTGAGGAACTGGCGGCGCGAATAACCGGAGAACGAGGGGACATTCATGACGGAGGGGGTTGACGGTGGGGCGACGCCGGGGGGCGACGCGTTATCCGAGGGGTGCGATCAGTCCATGAATTTCCCGCCCGGGCGCAAACCTGTTCACCCGAAAGGCCAAGCGATGCGCAGTGATTGCTAACCCGCGAGACGACCGGCCCGCCGAATCCGCCGACTCGCCCCTTGCCACGCCGCGTTTCCGGGCGATTTTCAGGGTCGTGCCGCTGCGCTACCTCACCCTCGATTTCAATTCCTTCTTCGCTTCGGTGGAGCAGCAGGAACGGCCGGAGCTCCGCGGCCGGCCGGTCGGCATCGTGCCGGTGATGGCCGAGACGACCGGTTGCGTGGCGATCAGCCTCGAGGCCAAGGCCGCGGGCCTCACCCGCAACGCCCGCGTGTCCGACGCCCGCCAGCTCTGTCCCGGCATCGTCATCGTCGAGGCCCGCCCCGAAACCTACATTCAGTACCACCGGGCCCTCGCGGCGGTCATCAAGACCCACGTCCCCGAGACCAAGATGCAGTCGATCGACGAAATGACCGCCCGGCTGCACGCATTCCTGAACCGCACGCAGGCGGAGCAACTGGCCCGGGAGATCAAGGCCGACATCGCGCGCCAAGTCGGTCCCCTCCTCCGCAGTTCCATCGGCATCGCCCCGACCTGGCTGCTCGCCAAGGTGGCCTCGGACATGCAGAAACCCGACGGGCTCGTAATCCTCGATGACGAGGATATCCCCGGGAAGCTCCTGCACCTGAAGCCGGGTGACATCGCCGGCATCGGCCCCAACATCCAGCGTCGCCTCGAGGAACATGGCATCACCACCATGGCGCAGCTTTATGCCGCCAACGTGCACGAATTCCGCGGCATCTGGGGCGGCGTCCGCGGCGAGCAGGTCTGGCGCCTCCTGCATGGCGAGGATCTCGACTACTTCGAGCAGCGGGAAGGCCAGACCATCGGCCACGGCCAGGTGCTGCCTCCGGCCAAACGCAACCACGCCGACGCCCTCGCCGGACTGCACCGCCTGCTGCAGAAGGCCGCGATGCGGCTGCGCCATTCCCAGTATTTTGCCGGGGCGCTGCACGTGTCGGTCGACTACGCCGACGAGGCCCACTGGTCGGACGAGATGCAGCTGACCGAGACCCAGGACACGCTGCGCCTGACGCACGCGCTCAACGAGATCTGTCGCCGGCGCCCGGAGAAATTCAACCGCCGCAAGCCACTGCGCATCGGCGTGCACCTCACCGCGCTCATCGACACCAAGCTGCACACCCCGGACCTGTTCGAGGAGCGGACGGAGCAGACGCGTGGCAAGCTCTTCGAGGCGGTGGATCACCTCAACAAGGTCCTCGGCAAGAACACCGTTTACTTGGGTGGCGCCCACGGTGCCACGAAGGACGCCCCGATGCGAATTGCGTTCACGCGCATCCCCGAGCCCGAGATCGAGGAGATCGACCGCAGCTACGAGGGACGCCTGAAAAAGAAAACACCCCCGCCGAAGGAGCCGGAGGTGTGGTGAGGGGGATTTAATGTAGCCTGGCTCGCTGAGCCCGGTCCGGGGTCAGCGACCCCGGTTACAGCTGTTGCCCTCAATCGATGATCCCTTCCTTCCGCAGCACCTGTTCGAAATTTTCGCGGGTGATCAGGATGCCGCTGGTGCGGGTGTCGGCCGGCGGGACGGTGCCGTCCTTGATCCAATGATAGAGCATCTCGGCGGTCTGGAAGCCCTCCTGCGGGGCGGAGACGAGCATCGAGCCGTGGAAGCCGGTGGGCTTCGCCTTGCGCAACTCGTCGATGCAGTCGGTGCCGTTGATGCCGATGCCGATCACGTTCTCCGCGGTGAAGCCGCGGCCCTCGGTCGCGCGGATGGCGCCGAGCACGGCGTTGTCGTTCATGCCGAGGACGAGCCAGCGCTTCACGTCCGGGTGCTGGGTGAGCAGGATGTTGGCGGCATCGAGGCTGCCCGGGATGTCGGTGGTCTTTTGCGGTGCCTTGAAAATGCGGTCGGCCGGAAACCCCGCGGCCCGGAGGGCGGCGATGGAGGCGTCGGTGCGCTCGCGCGCGGTGTCGAGTTCCTCGAAGGTGATGGCGCACACAGCGGTCTCCGCCACCGGCCAGCCGCGGCGCTGCATCTCCGCGTAAAGCGCCTCGCCCTGTGCGGCGCCGATCTTGCTGGCCGACATGCCGAGGTAGGGCACCTCGGTCATGAACTTGCCGTCGGCCGACACGAACTGGTCGTCCACGGTGATGAGCTTGAGCCCCTTGAGTTTCGCGCGCGCCGCGATGGCGGGCCCGAGGCGGACATCGGGCGTGCAGATCACGAAACCCTGCGCCCCGCCGGCCACGAGGCTGTCGATGGCGGTCATGACCTTCTCGCCGTCGGTCACGCCGAGCTTCACCACCTCGAAACCGTACTGCTTCGCGGCCGCATCGGCACCCTTCCATTCGAACTGGAACCAGGGTTCCTCGGGCTGCTTCACCAGGAAACCGATCTTGATCTTCGCCGGCGCGGAGGCGGGCGCGGGCGTGGCGGTTTGTTTGCTGCAACCGGCCAGCAGACCGGCGCTCAGGAGGATCAGGACCAGTGGGGCGGGGATTTTCATGGGGTATGCGCCCCGGTGATAGGCCGGGCGCACGGCGCGGGCAAGCCCACACGCCCGGCCCCGGGCCCGGGTCCCGCGATCGGGCTTCCCTTTATCCGCGGGATGCCGCTAGCTGCAGGCCTCGCCATGCCCTCCCCTGTTGACGTGCAACTCATCGGCCCCGAGGTCGCCATCCGCTGGGATGACGGCCAGGAAAGCTACATCACCTTCGCCACGCTGCGGGCGGCTTCGCCGAGCGCGGAGGTCAAGGGCGAGCGCGACATCTTCGGCACGGTCTATGGCGGCGAAGCCCCGCGGGACTACCGCGGCGTCGAGGTGACCGGCTGGGAACGCGTGGGCAACTACGCGATCCGCTTCGATTTCAGCGACGGCCACCGCACGGGGCTGTATGCCTACGAGCTGTTGCGGAAGCTGGGGGAAGCCCCGAAGTAGGACCGGGCTTTGACCGGCCCTACCCGCTCACTTCCCCGCCACGACCCCGCGTTCGCTCTTCGTGACGAAATTCAGGAAGTGCTGGAACTCCGGCGCGCTCGCCAGTTTGTGCTGGCGCATGTGCTCGAAAGCCTGGGTGCGGTTGTAGCCCGAGCGGTAGAAGAGCCGGAAGGCCTGCTTGATCGCGTCGAGCTGCTCCACCGTGAATTCATGGCGCTCGAGGCCGACCTTGTTGATGGAGCGGGCGATGGCGGCGTTGCCGTCGGCGATGATGTAGGGCGGCACGTCCTGCACGACCTTCGACATGGCGCCGAGCATGGAGTGGCTGCCGACGCGGCAGAACTGGTGCACGCCGGAACCCCAGCCGATGTTGACATGGTCCTCCACGACCACATGCCCGGCCAGCGCGGACTGCGCGCTCATCACGAGGTGGTGGCCGACGATGCAGTCGTGGGCGATGTGGCTGTAGGCCAGCATCACGTTGTCGTCGCCCATCCGCGTGTAGTCGGCCTCGTTGGTGGCGCCGTGCACGCTGACGTACTCGCGGAAAACATTGCGGTCGCCCACGACGAGACCGGGCTCGCCGCCCTTGTACTTCAGGTCGTGGGTCTTGGTGCCGACGCAGGAGAACGGGAAGATCTCGCACTGCCGCCCGATGGTGGTGCGGCCCTCGACGTTGGCGTGGTGGTGCAGGACGGTGCCGTCGCCGATCACCGCCTTGCCGCCGACGAAGGCGTAGGCGCCGATGATGACATCCTCGCCCAGCTGCGCACCGGGCTCGATGATGGCCGTGGGATGGATCTGTTGGGCCATGGCGTCAGTCCACGTCGGCGTTGTTGACCACGGCAAACATCAGGTCGGCGGAGGATACCGCCTGGCCGCCGACCGTGCACTCGGCCTCGGCGCAGGCGACGGTGCCACGCACGCGGGTGAGCTTGACCTTGATGTTGAGCTGGTCGCCGGGACGCACAGGTTTGCGCCACTTGACCTTGTCGCAGCTCATGAAGAGCGCGGTCTTGCCCTCGATGCTGGCGCGGCGCAGCAGCAGGATGCCGGCGGCCTGCGCCATGGCCTCGAGCTGCATGACGCCGGGCATGACAGGATTGCCGGGATAATGGCCCTGGAAAAACGGCTCGTTGATCGTGACGTTCTTGATCGCGGTGAGGGTATCCTCCCCCAGTTCGACCACGCGGTCGATCATGACAAACGGGTAACGGTGCGGCACCGTGTCGAGGATGCGGCGGATGTCGAGCGACGACTCGGTGGCGATCTCGGCGCGGGGGGTGGCAGGCTTGGCAGGTTTCTTGCCCCCCTTCTTCCACGCCTCGTATTTCTCGAACAGCGCCTTGGTCAGCTCGGCGTTGGCCGCGTGGCCGGGCCGCGTGGCGACGATGTGCGCCTTCAGCGGGATGCCGAGCAGCACGATGTCGCCGATGATATCGAGGATCTTGTGGCGCACGAACTCATCGGCGAAGCGCAGCGGCTCCTTGGAGATGATCTTGTCGCCCTTGATGACCACGGCGCAGTCGAGGCTGCCGCCCTTGATCTTGCCCAGCTTGATGAGTTCCTCGATGTCCTCGTAGATCGTGAAGGTGCGGGCGGCGGCGACCTGGGTGATGTAGCTGTCGGGATCGATGACCAGCGACAGGTGCTGGGTGTGGATTCCGCGGTCATCCGCGCTGGTGCAGGTGATCTTGAGGCCGTCGAAGGGCAGCGCGATGATCGAGGAGTTGCCGCGGGAGATCGAGACGGTCTCGGTCACGGCGAAGTACTCGCGATCGGCGTCCTGTTCGACCGGCTCACCCTGCTGGATCAACTTCACGAACTCGCGGGCGGAACCGTCCAGGATCGGCGGCTCGCTGGCATCGATCTCGATCAGGAGGTTGTCGATGCCGCAGCCACTCAGGGCGCTGAGCACGTGCTCGACGGTGTGGAGCTTGGCGTGGCCGACCTGAATGGTCGTGGCGCGCACCAGGTCGGTGACCTGGTCCACCCGCGGCTTGAGCTCGGGATGGCCGTGCAGGTCCATGCGTTTGAACACGATCCCGTGGTTGGCCGGGGCGGGCTTGAAAGTCATATGCACGGCGTCTCCGGTGTGCAGGGCATTGCCCTTGATGGAGACCTCGCGCAAAAGGGTGCGCTGCTTCATGGGTATGGCGCGCAGTGTCGGAAGCCCCTTGGAAATGACAAGCTTGGAGATGCAAATGACCGGCGGCGAACCCCCGGAAGTCGTTCGGGAGCACCTTAAGCAGCCAGCGCCGGGCGCGGGCGCCACCTTTGTCCGAGACCGCTGTTGACAGCCCCGAAAGCCGCTGGGTATTCCTGTACCCTTACTAAACCAGAACCCCCGAACCGAATCCGTCATGCCCGCAGCCAACGACCTCCGCAAAGGCCAAGTCATCAAGTTCAACGGTGAGCCCCACCTCATCATGGAGACCCAGCACCGGACCCCGGGCAATCTCCGGGCCTTCGTGCAGGTGAAAATGCGCAACCTGCGCTACGGCAAGTCGCTGGAACAGCGCTTCAATTCCCCCGATCCCGTCGAGGTCCTCCCGACCGACCGTCGCACCCTGGAGTTCAGCTACGCCGACCGCGACAGCTTCTCGTTCATGGATCCGGAAACCTTCGAGACCTTCGAGCTGAACGCCGCCATGATCGGCGACGCCAAGTATTACCTGGTGGCCAACGGCAAGGCCGAGGTGCTCTTCATCAACGAGGCCCCCGTCACCATCGACATCCCCTCCTCCGTGACCCTCAAGATCACCGAGAGCTCCGAGGGCATCAAGGGCGACACCGCCTCCAACGTCCAGAAGCCCGCCACGTGCGAGACCGGCCTGGTCGTCCAGGTCCCCCTCTTCATCAAGGCCGGCGAGATCATCAAGGTCAGCACCGCCGACGGTTCCTACCTCGGCCGCGCCTGAGGCGAGGTGGTAAACCCATCTCAAATTTAAAATTTGAGATCTGAAATTTCAAAACCCGCGGCCGACGCCGCGGGTTTTTTTACGCCCGGAAGGGGAACGCGGCCGCCGGACACACTGGTTTGCGCCGACTCGGCGTCTACTCCAGCGCCGCGACCGCGGTCTTGTACACCGCCGAGGCTTCCTCCGCGCTGCTGGCGGTGGTCTTGAGGTCACGCAGCAGGCCGTCCTGCAGGCCGTAGACCCAGCCGTGCACGGTGACTTCCTGCCCGCGCGCCCAGGCATCCTGGAGCACGGTGGTGGCGCAGACGTTGGCGACCTGCTCGATGACATTCAGCTCGCACAGGCGGGCGCTCCGGGCGGTGTCGTCGGGCAGGCGGCAAAGGCAGTCCTCGTGTTTGACCTTCACATCCTGCACGTGGCGGAGCCAGTTGTCGGCCAGGCCGACGCGCTGGCAGCGCATGACGGTGTTCACGCCGCCGCAGCCATAGTGGCCGACCACCATGATGTGCTTCACCTTGAGCATATCCACGGCGAACTGGATGACGGAAAGGGCGTTCAGGTCGGCGTGGACGACGACGTTGGCGATATTGCGGTGGACGAAGACCTCGCCGGGCAGGAGCCCGATGATCTCGTTGGCCGGCACCCGCGAATCCGAGCAACCGATCCAGAGGTATTCCGGGCTCTGCTGACGGGAGAGTTTGGAGAAAAATTCCGGGTCCCGCCGCTTGATCGACTCGGCCCATGCTTGGTTCTGTTCGAAGAGGTTGTTCAGACTTGGCATGCGGGCGCGATGCTTGGCATGCCCCGGGCCATGTCCATCTCGGAATACCCGCTGCTATCGCCCGGCAGGCAAAAGTTGACCCCGCCGGATCGGCCGCCGACCCTGAGCCCGACGCCAGCATGCGCACGCTCAAGCCTATCCTGACATTTCTGCGTCCGTTCGTCGATCGGATGCCCCTGCTTGCCAATGGTTATCGCCGTTGGCGGGATCGCCGCCTACTTCACCAGACCCCGGTGATGACCCCGTTCGGATTTCGCTTGGTGGGTCATGCCGAAATGCAAGCCGGCCGGTTTGAACCCGCCGAGACGGTGCTCATCCGCGAGTTGCTGGCTGCTACCGATATCCTCCTGAACGTCGGCGCAAACATCGGCTACTATTGCTGTCATGCCCGCCAGTTGGGCCGAACTGTGCTGGCCTTCGAGCCAATGCCTACCAACCTCGAGTACTTGCGTCGTAACTTGGCCGCCAATCGATGGTCGGAGGATGTTGAGATATTTCCACTGGCCGCGTCGAACCGCAGTGGCGAGATCGAGATCTTCGGGGGTGCAACCGGGGCCTCCCTCATCCAGGGATGGGCTGGAACACCTGCACACTACGTGACGCGGGTCCAATGCGCAACGCTCGATGACACCGTGGCTGACCGGCTGGCCGGCCGTCGTGTCCTGGTGGTCATGGATATCGAGGGAGCGGAACTTTGGGCCCTGCAGGGTGCCCGCCGGCTGCTCCGCAGCCGGCCTCAGCCGGTCTGGGTCGTGGAAATTTCCGTGGGCGAACACCAGCCAGCCGGGTGCATTGTCAACCCGCACCTGGCAGCCACTTTTGCGATCTTTTGGGACCTAGGGTATGAGGCTTGGACCGCGACCGCCACGCCCCGGCGCGTCACCCCCGCCGAGGTCGCAGCGATCGCTGGCGGCGGACCCGACACGCTCGGCACACACAATTTCCTGTTCCGCCCCTCACCCGTTGCCTGAACCCGTTCGCCTGCTCGGCTGGGCGATTGCCTCTCCTCTCCATGAAAATCCCATCCGTCGGCCTTTTGACCCTGCTCGGTCTCACCGCCACCGCCCTCCCCTGCCCCGCGTCCGCCGCGGATGTGGCGGCTGTCAGCCCCCGCATCAACCACATCGCCTGCTACGTGGCCGACCTGAAGATCAGCACTGATTTCTACGAGAAGGTCATCGGCTTGCCGACGATCCCCGAGCCCTTCAAGGACGGACGCCACACTTGGTTCCTCATCGGGCCGAAGACCCATCTCCACCTCA
Source organism: Lacunisphaera limnophila (assembly GCF_001746835.1). Lineage (NCBI taxonomy): Bacteria > Pseudomonadati > Verrucomicrobiota > Opitutia > Opitutales > Opitutaceae > Lacunisphaera > Lacunisphaera limnophila. The sequence goes on from NZ_CP016094.1 coordinate 4,155,865, forward strand.
TCTCCGGCGCCAAGGTCAGCCTGCCGAAGGACAAGAATACCCACCTGTGCTTCACGGTGCCTTCCGTCACCGACTTCATCGTCCGCCTGCAGCAGGCCGGCGTGCCCTACGAAAACTGGGCCGGCGAGAAAATGGCCGTGACCAACCGCGTGGACGGCGTGAAGCAGATCTATTTCCAAGACCCCGACGGCTACTGGCTCGAGATCAATGACGCCCGGGACTAAGCCCGCGCGCCGTGGCATTGCCCCTGCTCAGGCGGGGGCATGAAACTGCCCGCCCTCCTGCTGCTCCTCTCGCTTCCCGGTCTCCTGCTTGCCGCCCCCCCGCCCCCGGCGCGGGTCGCCGTCATCGGCGGCACCTACCTGAACGACATCATGCTGGATTCCGGCTGGCTGAAGCAGGAATTCACGATCGAGACCAAGGCCGGCCCCTCCCCCGTGATCCACTACGGCGAGGTGGACGGCGTCCCCTTCTACTTCATCGACGGCCACGGCCGCGGCAAGTGGGTGGCCACCTGGCTGGCGCTCCACGAGCTCGGCGTGAAGGAGGCCATCGGCGGCGCGACCGCCGGCGGCATCAACCTCGCCATGAAGACCCGGGACTTCGTCGTCCCGCACGACGTGATCGATTTCAACACCGACCGCCCGAAGATGATCCCGCCGGGTTCGCTGGGTGACGAGGGGTTTGTGCTCGCCCGCCTCACGCCCGCCGTCGACCCCCTGATCCACCGGATCCTCGTGGAGGAATCCCGCGCCGTGCTGCGCCCCGACCGGAGCTTCGATGACATTAATATCCACGAAAAGGGCGTCGTCGTGCAGGCCGCCGGCGGCCGCTTCGAGAGCGCGGCCGAGATCGCCTACTTCAAGCAGATCGGCGGCGACGTCGTGACGATGAACGTCGGCACCGAGATTTCCTACGCGCGCCAGGTTGGTATCAACTACGCCTGCCTGATCATCATTTCCAACCCCGCCGAGGGCATCGCCCCCTGGGGCTGGGATTCCCTGACCGGCGTGTACCAGAAGCTCAACCCCGCTGCGCTGCAGATCGTCCGCCGCAGCCTCCCCCGTCTGGCCGCGCTGCCCGCCACCGGCCGCGTGGGCGAGGGCCTGCGCGTGCATCCCGAGATGACGGCCAAGCCGCAGAAATAGCGCCGAGAGGGGGGGCCGGGACGCGAATCCGGCCGGGCCGGTGCAAACGATTCGCCAAGGCCGGGTTTCTGCCCAAACTTCGCGCCTACGCCATGCCCCTCGTCTGCCCCCATTGCCGCGGAGTCCTGAGCCCGGCTGATCGCACTTACCGCTGCCCACAGGGCCACAGCTTCGATCTCGCCAAGGAAGGCTATCTTTCGCTGCTGCATGGACGGCAGAAGGGCGCGGGCCGGGGCGACACGCGGGACATGATCCTGGCGCGCGATCGCGTGCACCGGGCGGGGGTTTTTGACCCGCTGGTGGCGGCCCTGGCCGCCCTTCCGCTCGCGGCACCCCGCGCCCGTTTGCTGGAGCTGGGCTGCGGCGAGGGATTTTTCCTTGGTCATGTCGGCCGGTCGCATCAGTACGCCACCTCCTACGGCTTGGACCTCTCGGTCGACGCGGTGAAGCTCGCCGCCCGGACCCTGAAAACCGCCCGGATCCTGCGCGCCGACCTGCTTCACCCCCTGCCCTTCGCCGACGGCAGCCTCGATCTGGTGCAGTCGATCTTCGCCCCGCGGCCCCTCACGGAAATCACCCGCGTCCTCCGCCCCGGTGGCCAGGCCCTGTTCGTTTATCCCCAGGCCCATCACTGGGGCGAGCTTCGCGCCTTTTTGCCGTTGGCCGGCATCGGTGACGACAAGCTTCCCGCCGCCGATCTCGGCGGCTTCGTCCGCGCGGCTTCGCTGGAGGTCCGCGAATCCCGCGAGCTTCCGCACGCCCTGCTGGTGGACCTCGTGGCCATGTCCCCGTCGATCCACCGCCTGACCCGCGACGGCACGGATTGGCCCGGCCTCCTGCCCGCCCGCCTGACCGCCACGCTCTCGGTGCACGTGGCGTTGTTCACGAAGCCTTAGGTTTTGCGGACGCTCCGCCTCCGTCACCCTTGTCCTTCCGCGTCCCACGCCTAGCCCCTGAGGCCATGAACGGAACTTCCTCGCGGGCATTCGCCGCGGTGATCGTGCTCGCCGTCCTGCTCGCCTGGTCGGGCGCGGGCCGCGGCCCGTTCGTCTTCGACGACCATGAGGCGATCGTCAACAACCCCACGATCCGGGATTGGGGGTCGCTGCATTGGCTGTTCCCGCCGGCCACGGCCGGCGAGACGGTGAGCGGTCGTCCCGTCCTGAATTTCACCTTCGCGCTGAATCACGCCCTCGGCGGACTCGATCCCCGCAGCTATCACCTCGTCAACCTCGGCATCCACGCGCTGGCGGCCTTGCTGGTTTTCGGCGTGGTGCGGCGCACCTTTCTCCGCCACCCGCCCGCGGGAGACATTACCTCAGCGGATACGCTGGCCGCCGCCGCAGCCCTCCTGTGGGCGGTGCACCCGTTGCAGACCGCCGCCGTGACCTATGTCGCCCAGCGCGCGGAATCCCTCGCCGGCCTCTGGTTCCTGGCCTCGCTCTATGGGTTCATCCGCGCCGGCGAACCCGGTGCGTCCCGCGCCCGCTGGGGCACCGTGAGCGTGCTAGCCTGCCTGCTGGGTGTCGGCACCAAGGAAACCATCGTAGTCCTGCCTTTCGTCGCCGCGATCTGGGACCGCGCTTTCGCCGCCGGCTCTTGGCGGGAGGTTTGGAATCGGAACGGCCAGCTCCTCCTGCTGCTGGCCACGTGCTGGCTGCCCCTCGCGGGCCTCGTCCTCGCCCACGACGGTCGCGGTGCCTCCGCTGGCTGGGCGACGACCGTGACCCCTTGGTCCTACCTGATCACTCAGGCGGCCGCGATCCCACACTACCTTCGCCTGATGGTCTGGCCGACGGCCCTCGTTTTCGACTACGGCACCCCGGTGGTGGGGGGCTTTACCGAGGTCTGGGGCCGGATGCTGGTCCTCGCTCTCGCTTTCGGCTTTTTCGTCTGGGCAATCTGGCGCGGCCGGTGGTGGGGTTTTCTCGGCCTGGCCTTTTTCGCGATGCTCGCCCCGAGTTCGAGCCTCGTGCCGGTGGCCACGCAGACGATGGCCGAGCACCGGGTTTACTTGGCGTTGTTGCCAGTTATCGTGGCCTTGCTGGTGGGCGTCCATCGGCTAATCAGGCGCTGGCCCCTGGCCCTGCGGGTCACCCTGATCGCCGCACTGGTCGGGGTGCTCGGCACCGCCACCTGGCAGCGCAACCGCACCTATCAATCTGCCCGCGCGCTTTGGCAGGATACGGCTGACCGCCGGCCCGACAACGCCCGCGCCTTCAACAATCTCGGCCAGGCCCTCGCCCTCGAGGGCCAGCCGGCCGCCGCAATCGCGGCCTACAACCGCGCGCTCGCCCTCGCCCCGGATCATGCCTTCGCCCACGGTAACCTCGGGGCGCTGCTGCTCGCTGCGGGCCGCCTCGCCGAGGCGCTCGCACACTTGACCCGAGCCGTCGCGCTCGACCCCGCCTTCACCAACGCCCGGTTCAACCTCGCCGATGGCCTCGCCCGCCAAGGCCGGCGCGACGAAGCCATCCTCCACCTGCGCACCCTGCTGGCGCAGGATGCGACCGCCCTAGACGCCCGACTGAAGCTGGCCGGCCTCCTCCCCCCGGAAGAGGTCGAGGCAGCCCTGCGCGAGGCGGAGAAGCACTCACCCGGTTCGGCCGACGTGGCCTACGCGCTGGGGAGTTACCACGTGCAACGCCGCAACCTGTCCGCCGCCCTCCAGGCCTTCGCCCTCGCCGTCGAGCGCGACCCGAGCCACTGGGAGGCGCTGACGAATCTCGGCAACTGCCTGCTCATGGCCGGCCGGCCCACCGAGGCCATTGCCCGCTACGAAGCCGTCCTCCGCCTCCGCCCCGACGACCGACAGGTGCGCGAGAACCTCGCCCTTGCCCGGGAGCTGCAGCGGAAGCCGTAGCGCCCGCGATCAGGGCGCTGACACGAGCCTCGACCAGATTTCGTAAATGGGCTCGCCGCGGGAACTCCGTCCCTGGTGGTGCCAGTCCCCTTCCTGCACCTTCCCCTGGAAATCCAGCTTCGCTCCCACCCGGCTGGGGTCGCGCGAGAAAAACTCGATCGTCTCCGTGTAGACGCCATCCACAAAACCGTAACGGCCGCCGCCCGTGCCGGAGAATTCACCGGTCTCGATGTTCATCGCGACCCATTGGAAGCGGGAACCCGTCAGCACCTTCAGCGTCCGCCGCGCCGCCAGCGGCATGGCCTGGAACTGGCCGTCGCGCTGCCGGGCGCTGATGCGCCACACGCCGGTGAGATCACCCGGGCTCTCGCCGATCCGCTGCCAGACTTCCTCCTCGGCGTCGTCGAACCGCAGCCGGAGCTCCGTCCCGACCCGCTCCCCGACGAGGCCGACGGTCCGGCCAACCCGCGAGGGTTCCGCGGAATCAAAGTGGATCAAGGCCGTCGCGCCGGAGTCCGAGAATTCCACGGGCCCGCCGAGGGTCCGGTGAAACCGCGGGTTCGCCCGCTCGTAGGTCGTGTGGGTGAAATACCCGTCGACGATCAGCAACACGCGCTCCGTGTCCCCGTCCGTCCCCCGCCAGGCCCCGACCCAGGCGCCCCCGGCCGCCGCGGGATCGGCATGCCCGGACGTGAGCAGCAGGGCTGACAGCAACCACAGGAGTCGGCAGGCGCATTTCATGGTGGGGACAGGCTGGCCGGAACCCTAACGATCGGCGCGGCGCTGGCAACTTTCTGCCGGCGGCCACCCCTCACGGCAACGGACGCGGGGCCACCCCCTGCACGGTCATGACCACCGGCTGGATGGTGCCATCCGCGTTGAAATGCAGATGCTCCAGGGCGAGCTCACGGTGATTGCCATTCTCCGTGCCGAGCGGGCGGCGGTGATAGGCGATGTACCAGTCGTCGGTGCCAGGCAGGTTGAGAACCGAATGATGCCCGGCTCCGCGCGCCACCGTGTTGTCCTGTTCCAGAATCTTGCCCACCCGACGGAACGGCCCGAGGGGCGAAGGGCCCATGGCATAGGCGACGCAATAGTCCGGCCCGGTCCAGTCACCCTCGGACCACATCAGGTAATACACGCCCCGGCGCTTCACCATGAACGAACCTTCGACATAGGCGGGGTCGGGCGTGATCTCCTTGTAGACCTCGCCGTCGGGAAAAGGGAGGAGGCTCAAAAGGTCCGGGGCCAGGCGCACGACATTGGCGTGCTTCCAGCCGCCGTAGTACAGATAGATTTCCCCGTCATCGTCCTTGAACACCATCTGGTCGATCGGTTGGGCCCCGTGATGAATCTGCCCGATCAGCGGGCGGCCCAGCGCATCGCGGTACGGACCGTGCGGGTGGTCGGCGACGGCCACGCCGATGCCGCCCAGCTGGGTGTTGTCCTTGATGTCGTTGGCCCCGAAGAACAGGTAATAAGCCCCCTGATGCGCGATGACCGAAGGCGCCCAGACGGCATAGGCCGCCCAGGCGACATCCTTGATCTCGAGCACGAAGTCATGCCGCGTCCAGTGGACCAGGTCCTCCGACGAAAACGCGTCCAGGAAGGTCTGCGGCAGGAACGGCGGATAGATGCCCTTGGCACGCTGCTGCGTCTGGCTCGGGGAGTATTCCGTGCGGCCGCGTGGCTCGCCGTGGTGGTCGGAGTACGTGGGAAACAGCCAGTAGCGCCCCTCGAAAATATGCATCTCCGGGTCGGCATACCAGCCCGGCACGACCGGATTTTCCGCCTGCGCCAAGCCGAAGCCGAGACACAGGGCGCAGGTGGCGATAAACGGGCAAAATAACCGGGTTGAATTCCGGCGGGGGCGTTGACCGTCACTCATTGCCAGTGTTGATGGCGAACCTCGCCAGCCCCGGCAAACCCCATCCGCGAGGAATCGCGAAACGCGTGGATCAAGCCGGCACCTGGCCCGCCGCGGGCGCCTTCTCCGGCGTGGCCGGCGCGTCCTTGAGCCAGCGCAGCGCCGGTTCCAGTTCGGTAAAGACCTGCATCTGCAGAGCGGGGTTTTGATTGATCAGCTGCATCATGCGCGCCATGCCGAAGGCCACCGGTTGATGGCACACCGAGGCGATGCGGCACGAGTTGGGCACTTTGACCGACCGCAGCCTGTTCCCGTGAATGTGCATGGCATCAAAGCGCAGGGATGTGCTCGTGACCTCCTCAAAGGTGTGCAGGACGTTCGGGGCCCGGCCAATCTGCCGTCCGATCCGCGGCATTTCCGCGCTCAGGAATTCCAGGTCCTGATTGACGAGTTCCCCATGCCAAACCACGTGCACGTACTCGGGCAATAGCTGGATGCGAATAGGCATGACAGGAACGGCTGCCATGAAGCTAAATCAATCGCCCAGCGTCGCAAGGGAATTGCGTTGAGCCCGCGCTCACACCACCCGCGCCCACAGCAGCTTGAGGTAACGGCTCTCGAGACAGTTCGAATACACCGGATGGTCCACGCCGGGACCGGTACGGTCGAAGATCTGCAAGCGGCGGCCGAGGCGGTGCACACCCTTGATCACGCAACCTTCGAAATCCTCCAGCGACACAAGGCCGGAGCACGAGCAGGTGACAAACAGTCCGCCAGGTTTCACGAGGCTGGCCGCGATGGTGTTCAGGTCGGCGTATTTCCGCATGCCCTCGGCGGCAAAGGCCGGATCGCGCGTCATGACGAACTTCGGCGGGTCGCACAGCACGGCGTCAAACTGCTCGCCGTTCTTCTGCATCTGCCGCGCGTAAGCGAAGGCGTCGGTGTGCACCCACTTGAGCTTGTTCGGAGAAACTTGGTTCAGGTTCGCATTGCGCCGGCCCTGCGCGATGACCTTCTCGTCGAGGTCCACCGCCGTCACCTCGGCCGCGCCGCCGAGGATGGCGTTGATGGAGAAACCGCCCGTGTAGCTGCACAGGTCGAGCACCCGCAGGTCCTTCACGAGCTGACCGAAGCGTTTCCGGTTGTCGCGCTGGTCGCAGAAGAAACCCGTCTTGTGCCCCTCGGCGAAATCCACCTCGTACTTCACGTCGCCCTCGCGGATCCGCACCTTGTCGGGGGCGGACGCGGTGATCTCCTTCATCTGCGAGGGCTTGATGCCCTCGAGGCTGCCGAGGTCGTGATCCACGTGCACGCGCACGTGCTTTGTGCCCAGCAGCTCGTGCAACAACGGCAGCCATTTCGGCAGGCGCAGGAAGATGCCCAGCGAATACACGTCGCAATAGAGGGTGTCGGCGTACCGGTCGATCGTCAGGCCGCTCACACCATCGCCGTCGGAATTGAGCACCCGGTAGGCGTTCGTGGTCGCGTCGAGCTTGAACATCTCCCGGCGCAAGGCCACGGCCCGGCGGATCGCCGTTTCGAAATACTCCTCGCCCATCGGCTGGTCGGTGTGGACCACCACCCGCAGCGGCATCTTGGCCCGCGGATTGAAGAGCCCGATGCCCACGCGGTGGCCGAACTTGTCGTACACGTTGACCAGGTCGCCCGGCCGGGCGTCCCGCGACACCTCGCCGAGCATGCGCGGGAAGATGGCCGGCTGGAAGCTGACGAACTTCAGCTGCGCCCAGGGCTTCTGCCACTGGGATTGGGGGATGGGATCGCCCTTCGGCGGGCGGATCGGGTCGATCGGGGCCTTCGGGTTTTCCAGTTCGGCGTCTTCGGCTTCCATTCAGCCCCTAGCAAGGCGGCCGGCCCGCCAAGGGCGAATCTTTTGTAGGGCGGGGTCGCCGTACACCCCAAGGCGCCGGCCCGCCTGCTGCGCGACCGGCTTTGGCGACCAAAGCAGCGCGCGTCAGCCGCGCGCTGTCTTGCCAAAAAGGAAGTACAAGATCGTCCCCAGGAACGGCAGGAGGATAATCACGATGATCCAGACCACCTTGTTCGGATTGTTGCCCTTGATGCAGTCCACCAGCGCGACAATCCAGAAGATGAAGAGGAGCACACCAATCAGGTAGTTCAGGTTCATGTCCCTCATCCTAGCGGGTTTCCCGGACCCGGGGGATGGGGCCAAACCCTACCCCTGCCAGCCGGATCAACTTTCCCCATTTTCCTGAATCCAAACCCCTGGCTGGCGACACTCACCTTGGTACCGCCAATTCCATCGCCACTCAAACCTTCCCCGCCATCCTCGTTGCCATGAAAAATCTCCTGCCCCCCGTCTTCGCCGTCGTCGTCAGCACCGCGGGCACCGTCTGGGGTTGTCACGCTGCGGGCATGCCCGCCCCGGAAGTCACCCTCGCCGGCGCCCTCGCCTTCACGCTTTCATTCGGCGCCGCCTTCGTCGCCGTCCTGCTGGCGAGCCGGCCCCGCCGCCTGCCGCGGGATCTGGCCTCCTGAATCATCCCTCGTCCCACCTCATCCTTCCTCTCATGTCCTCCCTCATGCCCAACCTCCTGGCGGAAATTTCCGGCGGCCATCTCGTCGCCATCGCCGCCATCCTCGGCGGCCTCACGTTCACCATCCTGCTCATCATCTTCGGCCTCAAATTTGTCCAACGCCGGCAGGAACTGTGGCACGAGACCGCCCGCACCGCCCTCGAGAAGGGCCAGCCGCTGCCCCCTTTGCCGCCCGACATGCGCCACGAGCAACACCCGGAACAAAACAACGACTTCCGCGCCGGCCTGATCCTGGTCGCGACCGGCGCCGGCCTCTACCTCTTCTTCGTCACGTTTCTCCATCCGCTCCGGTACGTCGCCGCCATCCCCGGCTTCATCGGCGTGGCCATGCTGCTCTACGCCATTTTCCACGCCCTCCTCGGACGCAAGGACAAGCCCGCTGACCGCCCGCCCCAATCGTGACCGATCCGGAACTGATCGCCCGCGCGCTCGTCAGCGACGACCACGCCGCGTTCGGGGAACTGGTCCGCCGTCACCAATCCGCCGTGCGCCATTTCCTCCGGCACCTGTCCGGGGGTGATGCCGCGCTCGCCGACGATCTCGCGCAGGAAACCTTCGTCCAGGCCTGGCACGGCCTGGCGCGCTTCGGCGGCAATTCCAGTTTCTCGACCTGGCTGCTCGGCATCGCGCATAACCACTGGCGCAACGCGCGCCGCAAACAACGCACGGTACCGGTCGAGCCGGAACATCTCGACGCGCTGGAACCCGTGCCCTCATCCGCGCCGCTGAGCGATCTCCGTCACGACCTCGCCGGCGCGCTCCGTGGCCTCGCCCCCGAGGAACAGACCGCGCTGCACCTCTGCTACCAACAGGGACTTTCCCACGCCGAAATCGCCACGGTCCTCGCCTGGCCCCTCGGCACCGTCAAAACCCATATCAACCGCGGCAAGGACAAGCTCCGCCCGCTTCTCGCCTCATGGAACCCCACGACCTGAACTCCCCCCCGTCTGACGACGCGGCCCTCGAGACCTGGCTGCGCACCGGTGCGGCCCTGCCGCCCCTGCCCGACGCCGGTTTCTCCGGACGTGTGCTGACGGCCCTGCCGCGAACGCAAAAGTCGCGCCTGTCTCCGCGCCTGCTCGCAATCGCCATAGGCGCCGCCGCCGGCGCGGGACTCGCGGCCTTCAAGGCTCTCACGTCCGCGTCGGGTGACTTCGTTCCGCCGACGATAGCGTCCGACCTTTCCGCCGCCTTTGCGCAGCTGGCGGACCCCAGGCTGCACGTGGCGCTGGGCGTGACTGTCATCACGCTGGTGCTGGCCTTTTGGAACGACCTTCGGCGGCGGGTCAGATTGTAGGGCGGGGTCGCCGACGGAGGCTTGGCGGAGATGGCGAAGCAACCCCGCCTTCGTTAGAAGATCATGCCGCGACCGAGGCGGGGTTCGGCGACCCCGCCCTACAGCCAAACAAAAGGCCGGTCCGCGAGGACCGGCCTTGAAATGAACCGCCGCGAATTGGCGCGCCTTACGCCACGCGCTCGACGACGAGCGGGGGCGGGATCGGGCGCTTCGGGGCGAGGCGGTAGGCGTCCTTGAAGTAGTTCAGCGCCTGCTCGAGCTTCGCCTCGTCGTTGTAATGGATCATCATCAGCGGCTCGCCCTGCTTGACCTGCGTGCCGACCTTCTTGATCTCCGAGACGCCGACGGCGTAGTCGATCTTGTGGTGGTGCGCGGCGTCCTTGCCGGCGCCGAGGAGCGAGACCCCCTTGGCGATCATGGCGGCGTTGATCGTGTGCACGTAGCCGCGCTTCGGGGCGGGCAGCTTGCGGATGTGGCGGGCCGTCGGGAATTTCTCCGGGTGGTCGATGAACGAGGTGTCGCCGCCCTGCGCGCGGATCATGTCCTTGAACTTCTCGAGCGCGGAACCGTCGGTGAGGTGGCGCTGCACCGTCTGCTTGGCCGAGAGCGTGGAGCCCGCCACGCCGGCGAGGCGCACGATCTCCATGCCGAGCTTGAGCACGAGCTCCTTCATGTCCTCGGGGCCTTCGCCTTTCAGGAGCGCGATGGCCTCCTTGATCTCCAGCGCGGTGCCGACGGTGTCGCCGAGCGGCTGGTTCATGTCGGTGACGAGCGCGACACAGCGGCGCTTCATCGAGCGGCCGACGCGGGTCATGGAGCGGGCGAGCTGCTTGGCCTGCTCGAGATCCTTGATGAAGGAACCGTTGCCCCACTTCACGTCGATCACGAGGCCCTCGGCGCCTTCCGCGAGCTTCTTGGACAGCACGCTGCCGGTGATGAGCGGGAGGCTCGGGATCGTGCCGGTCTCGAGACGCAGGTCGTAGAAAATCTTGTCGGCCGGGGCGAGCTCGGGGCTCTGCTCGGCGATCGCGCCGCCGATGCGGGCGAGCTGGTCCTGGAAGTGCTGGATCGACATGTGACCCTTGAAACCGGGCACGGCCGAGAGCTTCTCAAGGGTGGTGATGACGAACTCCTGCTCGACGCCGCACATCATGGGCACCACGACGCCGCTGGCCATGGCCAGCGGGGCGAGCACCAAGGCGGTCTTGTCGCCCACGCCGCCGGTCGAGTACTTGTCGATCTTCGGCTTGGCGATATGCGACAAATCGATGACTTCACCCGAAAGCATCATTTCCTCGGTCAGGATGGCCGTCTCCTGGGCGGACATGTTCGCGAAGTAGATCGCCATCAACAGGGCCGCCTGCTGGTGCTTGGGCATTTCCTCATCGAGCGTGGAGTCGATGATGTAACGGATTTCCTCCTGCGTGAATTCCTGGCCGTCGCGTTTCTTCTCAATCAGGGAAGTGAACGAGGGCTTGATGAACCGGCGGGTGGGAATAGGACGTTTTCTCATGGAAGTCTCTGAAGTTGTCTGAAGCGGCGCCGTGCGGCGCAAAGGTCGAAGAGGCAATGAGTTTTGTTGATTTTGTCGAGCCTTAAATCCCGGTATGCCGCACCGGGCTCGTCGCGCCCAACCCCCGCGGCGGCCCGGCTGGCGGCGGTTCTCCACCCGCGAAAATGCTTCTTGCTCAAAGCCAAGCGCAATTCCTCAATCGATGGATGTCGCTTCCTTTCAACGTCGCCGCTCACCTCAGCACGAGCCTCCGCGCCGCCGCCGATCAGGCCGGTCTGGCCGGCCGCGGCTTCGATCCGGAGGTCCGGGTGGCCGACCCGGCCCACGGCGACTTCCAGGCCAACGGTGCCCTCGCCTTCGCCAAACGGGAAAAACTGAACCCCCGCGCCCTCGCCCAGCAGGTCGTGGATCAACTCGGGGCCCTGCAGGCGTCCTTTGACATCACCCTCGCCGGCCCGGGTTTCATCAACTTCCGCCTCAAGCCCGCCGCCCTCCTCGCCTGGCTCCAGACCCATGCGTCCGAGGACCAGCTCCGCGCCGGCGCCTCCGCCGCCCATGCCGGCCAGACCTGGGTCGTCGATTACTCCTCCCCCAACACCGCCAAACAGATGCACGTCGGGCACCTCCGCTCCGCCGTCATCGGCGAGGCCATCTGCCGCCTCCTCGCCTTCACCGGCGCCAAGGTCATCCGCGACAACCACCTCGGCGACTGGGGCACGCAGTTCGGCAAACTCATCTACGGCTACAAGCGCTGGGTCGACGAAGCCGCCCTGCTGTCCGAACCCATCGAGGAACTCGAACGCGTCTACAAGCTCGGCCACGCCGCCACCCCCGACGACTCGCCTGAGCTCGAGGAGGCCCGCCGCGAGCTCGTGAAGCTCCAGTCCGGCGACCCGCAAAATGTCGCGCTCTGGAAAAAATTCTCCGACGTCAGCCTCGCCGCCTTCCAGCAGATCTACGACCGCCTCGGCATCGTCTTCGACCACAACCTCGGCGAATCCTTCTACAACGACAAGGTCGAGCGCATCTACCGCGAACTCGCCGAGACCGGCCTCGCCGAGGTCAGCGAGGGCGCCCTCGTGGTCTTCCATCCCGAGCACCCGCGTTACGCCAAGCAGCCCTTCCTCATCCGCAAGGCCGATGGCGCCAGCAACTACGCCTCCACCGACCTCGCGACCGCCCTCTACCGCGTCGAGCACTTCGCGGCCGATGGCATTGTCGTCGTCACCGACTTCCGCCAGGGCGATCACTTCGAGCAGCTTTTCCTCACCGCGAAAAAATGGTTCGCCGCCAAGGGGTACCGCGTGCCCGAGCTCCACCACGTCACCTTCGGCGCCGTCACCGGCGAGGACGGCAAGGCGCTCAAGACCCGCGACGGCGGCGTGATCAAGCTCAAGGCCCTGCTCGACGAGGCCGAGGAGCGCGCCTACGCCCTCGTCTCCGCCAAGAGCCCCGACCTCCCCGAGGCCGAGCGCCGCGAGATCGCCCGCGCCGTCGGCGTCGGCTCCGTGCAGTACGCCGACCTCGCCCAGAACCGCAGCAGCAACTACGTGTTCGCCTGGGACAAGATGCTCGCCCTCGACGGCAATACCGCACCCTACCTGCTCTACGCCGTTACGCGCGTCCGCTCCATCTTCCGCAAGGCCGACCTCGACCCCGCCGCGCCGCCCACGACCGGCGCCTCCGCCCCCGAGAGCGCGCAGGAACTCACCCTCGCCCGCAAGCTCGTGCAGTTCGCCGACGCCATCCAGGTCGCCGGCACGCAGCTGCGCCCGCACTTCCTCTGCCTTTACCTCTTCGAGCTGGCCGGCGCCTACAGCGCCTTCTACGCGGCCGACAAGGTCATCGTCGACGATCCCTCCGTCCGCGCGCGCCGTCTCCTGCTCTGCCACCGCACCCTCCTCACGCTCGAGACCGGCCTCCGCCTGCTCGGTCTGCGGACGTTGGAGCGGATGTAATCGTTTCGCGGGCGAGGTCGCCCGCGCTCGATATACCGAGTGGAGCCACGGCGGCCCCGCCGTGGTAAATTTCCGTAAGCCGGCCCGACCCGCCTTTCCCTGACCCACTTCGCTCTTGCGGGCTCGCGCTCGCCCCGCAACATGGCCCCACCATGTCTGGAGGCTCCCCGCAAAACACCGGCCCCGAATACTACGTCCGCGGCATCAACGACACCGATGCGCGCGGCCCGTTCTCCCTCGAACAGCTGGTCTCGCTCGTGGAAGCCGGCCAGGTCACGGCGGAAACCTATTACTACGACGCCACCAGCGAACAGTGGCTGCTGATCTCCAGCAACGAGGCCATGAAGGCGGCCCTCTGGCCCGAGAAGAAACGCCTCGGCTTCAAGTCCATGGAGTTCAAGGCGGTCAACGAGGAGAAGACCGACAGCGCCCCGCCCATCACCGTGCAGCAGTTCCTCGATGCCGCCGAGGGCAAGACCGAGGAGACCAAGGGCAAGAAGGACAAGGGCGACATCATGATGCTCGCCGCGCAGTGGGGCACCCGCTCCGCCGCCCTCATTTCCATCGCCAGCGCCATCGCCCTCGTGCTCCCCGGCATCGACGGCCTCACCGCCATGGACCCGGTCAAGATCATGCAGACCCCCGGCGTCGTGCTCGGGCTCGTGGACCTCGTCATCGGCGTCCTGCTGCTCCTCGGCGTGATCCAGATTTATCCGTTCGTCCGCTTCCGCGCCGTGTTCGGGCTCGGTTTCCTTGGTTTCCTGTTTCTGACCCAGGGTCAGCTCACGCCGACGATCGCGGTCGCCGCCGGCGCCATCGGACTCTATTTCAGTACCATCTTCCTGAGCTATATCCCGCTCGCCGTCGCGGCGCTGCTCGGACTCGGCGGCATGGCGATGCTGGCGACGATGGCGTACGTCTGATCCCGGCGGAGCGCCCCGTCCATGCCGCTCACCCCGCTGCTCGCCCGCCTGCGCCGCCTGTGGGAGCAGGAGATCTGGTCCGCCAGCTACAACCGCGAGCGCACCCTCCGCAACCGCGGCTACGCCTTCCTCCGGGTCGTCTCCATCACGATCTCCGGGCTGCATGAGCTGAAGGTCGCCAGTCGCGCCGCCGCCCTCAGCTACAGTTCCCTCCTCGGGCTCGGTCCGCTGGTGGCCATCGCGGTGCTCATCTCCGGCTTCGCGCTGGGCAACCGCGACCCCGCCATCATGGCGCAAAGCGTGAACCGCATCATCGGCTTCATCGCGCCGCAGGTCGCGCAATATGACCGCCCGGCAGCCGACGGCACCGCCGTGCTCGCCCCCATCACCGTCGGCGCCGACGGCCAGGTCGTGCCCCCCTCCGATCCGGAACTCGTCAAGCTGATCAGCCAGTTCGTCACCAGCAGCCGCTCCGGCACCGCCGGGCTCATCGGTGTCTTCATGCTGCTGCTCATCGTCCTGCAGCTGTTCACCAGCATCGAGAACACCTTCAATGACATCTGGGGCGTGCGCCGCGGCCGCAGCTGGCTCACCCGCATCATCTATTACTGGACCACCGTCACCCTCGGCGCGCTGCTGTTCTTCACCTCCATCACGCTGCTCTCGGCCAGCGCGTTCCTCAACGTCTTCCGCAACCTGACCGGCTGGCTCCCCTTCGGCGAACACCTGCTCGGCATGGTCAACTGGCTCCTGCCCTCCTCCTCCTTCGGCCTGCTGCTCATCCTCCTCACCTTCTTCTACCGGATGGTGCCCAACACCCGCGTGCGCTGGACCGCCGCGCTCCTCGGCGCGCTCCTCGTCACCGGCCTGCTCTTCCTCAACAACTACGTCGCCTTCCTCTACTTCAAGGGCGTGCTCCGCACCAAGAGCCTCTACGGCTCCGTCGGCATCTTCCCGATCCTCATGGCGGGCCTCTACGTATTCTGGTTCTTCGTCCTCGTCGGCGGCCAGATCACCTACGCCGTGCAAAACGTGCGCTACCGCAGCAGCCAGACCGCCTGGCACAGCCTCAACCACGCCACCCGCGAGAGCATGTCGCTGGTCGTGCTCCTGCTCATCGCCCGCCGCTTCAAGGTCTGCGCGCCCGCCTACTCCGTCACCGAGCTCGCCCAGCTCATCCGCGTCCCGTCCCAGATCCTCAACGAGTCGCTCAACCGCCTCGTCGATCTCCAGCTCATCGACGAGCTCCCGCCCGCCGAGGGCGCCGACGCCAACGACAACCGCTACCAGCCCGCCCGCCCGCTGGGCCGCATCACCCTCACGGACTTCCGCCAGCGCTTCGAGAACTACGGCGAGGCGCCCAGCGGCGGGCTACTCGATCACGTCGACCCGGTGCTCGCTTTCTACCACGACAAGCTCAACGCGGCCATCCCCGCCGCCTTTGGCCCGAAGACGCTCGACGAGCTCATCGACGAGCAGCAGCCGAGCCAGACCTACGCCCCCTTCCCCGTCGCCGGGAAGTAAGCTCCCTATCGGATGGAACCACGGCGACCTCGCCGTGGTTCGGCTTGCGGCCCACGGCCCCATTCACACGTTCGTAGCCCGATGCCGCCTCCACGCCTTCACCCCCGGCTGGTTCCCCTGTGCCTGCTGCTGGGCGCCGCTGCCCCCGCCTTCGCCACGCCCCCACCCGCCCCCCTGTCCCACCTCCAGCTCACAGCCACCAC
Source organism: Lacunisphaera limnophila (assembly GCF_001746835.1). NCBI lineage: Bacteria > Pseudomonadati > Verrucomicrobiota > Opitutia > Opitutales > Opitutaceae > Lacunisphaera > Lacunisphaera limnophila. Next base: position 4,171,737 of record NZ_CP016094.1, read on the forward strand.
CCTCGCCGTTGACCAGGTTGCCACCGGCTTCGACTCTCCCATCGATCTCGCCTGGGGCCCGGACAACCACCTCTGGTGCACCCAACTCGACGGCTCCGTTTGGCGCATCGACCCGGCGTCCGGTGAACGGCAGGAAGTGCTCCGCCTGGCCGGCGTCTTCCACCGCAAATCCCACGGCCTCCAAAGCCTCGCCTTTCACCCGCAGTTCGCCACCGCGCCGTACGTCTACCTGCACTACGTCTACCAACTGCCGGCCCGCGGCTTGGACGAGGTCGTCCGCTCCCGCGTCGTGCGTTGCCGCTGGGACGGGTCGCGCCTGGGCGATCCGGAAACCCTCGTCAATGACTTGCCCGGCCGGGCCTACCACAACGGATCCCGCCTGCTCTTCGGCCCCGACGAAAAACTCTACCTCACCACCGGCGACGCGGGTCACACGCAAGCCAGCCTCGACCCCGCCGCCCTCAGCGGCAAGGTCCTGCGCTTCAACCCCGATGGGACCATCCCCGCCGACAACCCGTTTCCCGGCAGCCCCGTCTGGACCCTCGGCCATCGCAACTCCCAAGGTCTCGCCTTCGGCCGCGACGGCCGCCTCTATGCCACCGAGCACGGGCCCAACAACGACGACGAGGTCAACCTTTTGGTCGCCGGCCACAACTACGGCTGGCCCGTGATCGAGGGCTTCATCGACCAACCCGCCGAGATCGAAGCCGCGCGCGGCCGATCGTTCACCGAACCCCTCCGCGCCTGGACCCCAACCATCGCCGCCGCCGGCCTCGCCTACTACGACCACCCCGCGATCCCTGAGCTGCGCCACACCCTCCTGGTCGCCAACCTCAAGGGCCGCGCCCTTCGCGTCCTCGCCCTCGATGCCGCGGGCGAGGCCATCACCGGCGAACACATCTACCTCCAACAACGCCTCGGCCGCCTCCGTGACGTGTGCGTGTCCCCCGCCGGCGACATTTACCTGCTGACCAGCAACACCGACTGGCATCCCCGCTTCCAACCTTGGATGTATGACGCCCTGCCCGCCGGCCCCGACCGTATCCTACGCCTGCACCCCACCCCCTCCGCCCCACCGCCCCAAACCCCCGTCTGGTCCGAGGACCTTGAACCGCTCAAGCTCCTGAGCGAGAACTGGGCCCTACCCGCCACGACCGAGGCCCTCAAGGCCGGCCAGGATCTCTACACCCTCCACTGTCTCAGCTGCCACGGTCCCACCGGCCAAGGAGCCCCCGGCCTCATCCCACCCCTCGCCCAGATCGCCTGGGTCACCGGCGACAAAAACCGCCTCATCCAAGTCGTCCTCGCCGGCCTCAACGGCCGTATCGAGGTCAACGGCGCATTCTATGAACAGGAGATGCCCGCCTTCCGGCACCTGCCCGACGCCGATCTCGCCGCCGTCCTGACCTACATCCGCGCCAGTTTCGGCAACCAAGCCGGCGCCGTCGTCCCCGCCGAAGTCGCCGAGGAACGCAAAGGCCTGCGCTAGCCGCCGCCGGCCCGGCGCGGCTCGCCGAAATATCACTGCCCCAACGAGTTTGCTTTTGACAATTCGTCGCGGACGCCGCTTTGATTTGGAAACCCCGTCACCGCCACATGTTCAACCAATTCCTGGGACTTTTCTCCAACGACATCGGGATCGATTTGGGCACCGCCAACACCTTGGTCTACGTGAAGGACAAGGGCATCGTGCTCCGCGAACCCAGCGTGGTGGCTGTCTACACCAACTCCCGCCGCGTCCGCGCCGTGGGTGACGAGGCCAAGGTCATGCTCGGCCGCACGCCCGGCAGTATCACCGCCATCCGCCCGATGAAGGACGGCGTCATCGCCGACTTCGACATCACCGAGGCCATGCTGCGCTACTTCATCCGCAAGGCCAACGGCGGTAAAACCTTTCCCCAGCCCAGCGTCTGCATCGCCATCCCCTCCGGTATCACCGAGGTCGAGAAGCGCGCCGTGATGGAATCCGCCACCCACGCCGGCGCCCGCGAGGTTCACACCATCCCCGAGCCCTTCGCCGCCGCCCTCGGCGTCGGCCTGCCGGTCGATGAGCCCGCCGCCAACATGATCGTCGACATCGGCGGCGGCACCACCGAGATCGCCATCATTTCCCTCAACGGCATCGTCTTCTCGAAATCCATCCGCGTCGCCGGCGACGAGATCGACCTCGCCATCATCAACTACATGAAGCGGGCCTACAACCTGCTCATCGGTGAGCGCACGTCGGAAGAGATCAAGATGACCATCGGCTCCGCCTACCCGCTCGACACCGAGCTGGCCATGGAGGTCAAGGGCCGCGACTCCGTCGCCGGTCTGCCCAAGACCATCCACATCACTTCCCAGGAAATCCGCGAGGCCATGGGCGACACCATCGGCGCCATCGTCGAGGCCGTCCGCATCACCCTCGAGCGCTGCCCGCCTGAACTCTCCGCCGACCTCGTCGACCGCGGCTTCGTGATGGCCGGCGGCGGCTCCCTCATCCGCGGCATCGACAAGCTCCTCTCCGAGAAGACCGGCCTGGCCGTCACCGTCTCCGACGACCCCCTCTCCGCCGTCGCCAACGGCACCGGCGTCTTTATCAACAACATCGAGGACTACCGCCGGATCGCCGCGGACCTCTGAGTGAGGTATGACCGCGAAGGAAATGGCGCACTGGGAACGCTGGCACGGCCGGGGTCGGCGCACCTACCAAATCCATCACGCGGCCCGCGCATTCGGCGGCGCCATGCTGACGGTCCTGCTGCAGAACGCGCTTGGGTTCGGCTCGCCGCCGCCAATTTGGATCATCTTGGGCGCAATCACGTCCACCCCGTTGGCCGTCTGGTTTTTCGCCGGTCACCACTGGGACGCCCGGATCGAGGAGTACAAATTCCTGACCGCGCGCCCCGGCCAGATCTGAGCGGTTCTTGCCGCGTTCTTCGCCGTGCTTCCCCGCCGCTTCGACCAAGCCCGCCCCTTCATCACGCTCGGCGTGATCCTGTTGGCGTGGATCCTCCTCCCCCTCGGCGCCAAGCTCTTCACCCGTGCCAGCTTCTTCGAGATCCAGGCCCCGCTGATCGTCGCCGACTCCTTCGTCCGCGACTTGCAGACGTTCTGGTCCAACCGCGCGACCTCCAAGGATGAGCTCCTCAAGGCCGGCCGCCAGCTCGCCGGCCTCGTCGCGCAATACGAGTACGCCACGCAGCAGAACGCCCAGCTCCAGGCCGAGATCCTCCGCCTCGAGAATCTCCTCAACCTCCCCGCCCTCCCCGCCTTCCGCCTCGAGCCGGCCCGCGTAGCTCGCCGCGACTTCTCCGGCTGGTGGCAGCGGATGGTCATCCGCAAGGGCTCCAACCACGGCATCCCCCTCGGCGCCCCCGTCGTCTTCGCCGGCGGCGTCGTCGGCCGCGTCACCGAGGTGCACCGCTACACCGCGGTCGTCGACCTCGTCACCAGCCCCACCCTGCGCCTCGCCGCCACCGTCGCGGGCGACACCCGTCCGGTCAGCTACCAGGGCGGCCTCAACAGCACCTTCAGCGCCCCGCGCGGCACCGTGGATTTTGTCCCGCTCGACGTCTACGCCACGCCCAACACCGCCAAGCGTCTCGTCACCTCCGGCCTCGGCGTCTTCCCGCCTGGCCTGATCATCGGCGAGATTACCCGCCTCGAGCCGAGCGCCGACGGCCTCTTTAAGAATGGTGAGGTCCAGCTCGACCAGCGCCTCGGCACCCTCACCGAGGTCACCGTCCTCATCCCGCTCGACCCGGAGGAATGACCCCATGCGCCGCTCCGATCCCCGCTGGCTCATCGTCACCCTCGCCAACCTGCTGCTCCTCTGGCTCGCCGGCCTCCTCAACCACGCCATCGCCGGCCTCGCCGTGCACGTCTATGTCGGCGGTCTGCTCGTCACCTACGCCGCCCTCCGCCTCGACCCGCGCTCCGGCCTCATCGCCACCCTGCTCACCGGCCTGATGGCCGATGCGCTGACGCCCGTCCCCTTCGGGACCAGCCTCTTCCTCTTCTCCCTGGTGCACGCGGTCGTGCTCTACGGCCGCCACCGCTTCCCGCGCGAGGGCGCCATCTTCGGCCTCGTGGTCGCCCTGCTCGCCAACCTCTTTCTCGTCATCGCCCTCTCCTTCCTCCTCGTGGGCGCCGGTCCGCGCCCCGCCGCTGCCTGGCTCCGCATCTTCGCTGATCTCCTCTTCTCCCAGCTCGCCCTGCTCGTCATCGCCCCCTGGTTCCTCGCCCTGCAGGACCGCGCCATGGAGCTCGCCGCCATCCACCCCGAGACCGGCCGACCGGTCACCCGCTGAGGCGGGCAAACTCCCAACGCCAAACTTCCAAACGCCAAACAACAGGGTTGCGGTTTCTCCCGTTCCCTTTCGGTTCCTGCGACCAGCATAATGTTTGGCCTTTGGACCTTTGGACTTTTGCAATTTAGCCCATGAGCCGCCTCATCCAGCGCCGCACCCACCGCAACCCGCGCCTGCTGGTCTTCTACGGCGCGGTCATCGCGATCGTGGCCATCCTCATCGGCGGCCTGGCCTTCCACCAGCTCTTCAAGCCAGGCGTCTATAGCGAGCGCGAGCGCCTGCAGAACCTCCGCCGCGTCGTCTCCCCCGGCCCGCGCGGCAACCTCTATGACCGCGAGGGCCGGCTGCTCGTCGGCAACCGCCCGCGCTTCTCCGTCGTGCTCGACCTCGCCGAGCTCCGCCCCGAGTTCCGCGCCGAATACAAGATCGTCGCCCGCAACTACGCCGCGCTGGCCGCCACCGAGCGGCCCAATTCCGACCAGCTCGCCCGCATCGCCCGCACCAGCGTCGCCCAGCGCTACCTCGACCAGATCAACCTCATCCTGCGGCGCAACGAGCAGGTCCGCTCCCCCGAGCTCAACCGGCACATCAACCAGTCGCTCCTCCTCCCCTACGTGCTGCTCGACGACCTCGCCCCCGAGGAGTACGCCCGCCTTATCGAGCGCCTGCCCGTCACCTCCCCTCTCCAGGTCTACACGTCCAGCACCCGCCACTATCCCTACGGCTCCGCCGCCGCCCACACCCTCGGCTACGTCGGCGTCAACAACGACCCCGAGGTCGAGGACTTCCCCGGCGAAGACCTGCTCACCTTCAAGATGAAGGGCTCCGTCGGCCGCACCGGCCTGGAAAAGATCTTCGACACCCTCCTCGAGGGCGAGACCGGCGGCGCCATCTATCGCGTCGATCCCGCCGGCTACAAGGTCGACCTGCCCGTCGAGAAACGCATGCCGGTCCAGGGCAAAAACATCACCACCAGCATCGACATCGAGCTGCAGCAGGCCGCCGAGGCCGCCATGAAGGACGGCGAGGGCAAGGACCGCACCGGCGCCGCCGTCGCCCTCGATATCCGCACCGGCGAGGTCCTCGCCCTCGTCTCCAAGCCGGACTACGACCTCAACCAGTTCGTGCCCCGCCTCTCCCAGGACGAGGCCAAGGCCATCGAGGAATCCGGCGGCTGGCTCAACCGCGCCATCCAGGGCCAGTATCCTCCCGGCTCCACCTTCAAGATCATCACCGCCCTCGCCGGCCTTCGCGCCGGCGCCATCGACCCGGCGGAGCGCGTGATGTGCCCCGGTTTCTACCAGGTCGGTAACCGCCGCTTCCCCTGCCACAACCGCAACGGCCACGGCGAACGCGACCTGCGCGGCGCGATCCGCGATTCCTGCAACGTCTACTTCTACAAGAACGGTCTCGAGGTCGGGCCCAACCTCATCGCCGCCGAGGCCAAACGCTTCGGCTTCAACCACGCCACCGGCATCGAACTCCCCTACGAGTTCAAATCCCCCCACGTGGCCGATCCCGCCTGGCGCGCGGCCAACTGGAAATCCGCCAACCTCCCCGACGGCATCTGGCGCGCAGGCGACACCGCCAACATCGCCATCGGCCAGGGCGACACCCTCATCACCCCCCTCCAGGCCGCCTGCATGGTCGCCTCCTTCGCCCGCGGCGAGACCGAGACCCGCCCCACCATCCTCCACGACCCCAAGCGCCCGCGCCAGCGTTCCACCCCGATCGGCCTGTCGCCTTCCGACTACAACGCCGTCCTCGAGGGCATGGAACAGTGCTACCAGATCGGCAGCGGCAAACTCGCCCGCGTCGACGGCCTGCGCGGCGCCGCCAAGACCGGCACCGCCCAGCTCGGCCGCAAGGACATGGCCTGGGTCGTCGCCTTTGCCCCCGTGGACAACCCGCAGGTCGCCGTCGCCGTCATGCTCGAGGGCGCCGTCGACGACAACAACTTCGGCGGCGGTGTCTATGCCGGCCCGGTCGCCGCGGCGATCCTCCGCTCCTGGCAGGAAAAACGCGACCGCCCCGTCGCGACCCCGGTGAACATCAACCTTCAATAACCCCACCCCGATGCAGGCTTCCGCCCCGACGGTCCTCAGCTTGGCGAAGATGATCGATCATTCGCTGCTCCACCCCACTATGACCGACGCCCAGCTGCGGGCCGGTCTGCAGGTGGCCCGCGACTGCGCGTGCGCCACCGCCTGCGTGAAACCCTACGCCGTCCCCCTGGCCACCGCTGTGCTCGCCGGCTCCGGCGTGGGCGTTTGCGCCGTCGCCGGCTTTCCCCACGGCAACAGCCACCCGGAGCTAATCGTTGCCGAGGCGGAGCGCGCGATCGCCGAGGGCGCCACCGAGATCGACATCGTCGCCAACGCCGGCAAGGTCCTCGGCGGCGACTGGGCCTGGGTCACCGCGGAACTGAAGCTCGTGAACGACGCCGTCACCGCCCGCGGCGCCTTGCTCAAGGTGATCTTCGAAAACGACTACCTGCCCGAGGCGGCCATCATTCGCCTGTGCGAAATCTGCACGGCGCTCGGCATCGCCTTCGTGAAGACCTCCACCGGCTACGGCTTCGTGAAGCAGCCCAACGGCGACTACAACTACCTCGGCGCCACCGAGCCCCACCTCCGCCTCATGCGCCAGCACAGCGACCCCGCCGTGCAGATCAAGGCCGCGGGCGGCGTGCGCACGCTCGACGACCTCCTGAAAGTCCGCGCCCTCGGCGTCACCCGCATCGGCGCCACCGCCACCGAGACCATCCTCCGCGAAGCCGTCCGCCGCGGCATCCCCGGCCCGATCCCGCCGGGCCTTTCGCCGGGCCCTGCCGCCACCGCCGCTCCTTCCGGTTATTAACCACCCCATCCCATGCCGCGTCGCCTGATCTTCCCCGCCCTCTTCCTGCTGGGATGTTGCCTCGCGGCCCGCGCCACCTCCGGCCCCGTCCCGGTGGTCCTCGCCACCGATATCGGCGGTGATGTCGATGACACCTGGGCGTTGGCGCAACTGCTCCGCACGCCCGGGCTCGACCTGAAAATGGTCCTGACTGAAACCGGTGAGGCGCGCTACCGGGGCGCCGTCACCGCCAAGCTTCTCGAAGCCGCCGGGCGCACGGATGTCGCCGTGGCTCTCGGCACGGACTTCGGCGTCACGAGTGAGGAGTACCGCGTCCAAGGCCCGTGGGTCCGTGATTACGACCTCGACGCCTACCCCGGCCCGGTACACGCGGACGGCATTGGCGCGTTCATCGCTCTGGTGATGAATTCCCCGCAGCCCGTCACCGTCATCGCCATCGGCCCGGCCCCCAGCCTGGGGGCCGCCCTCCAGCGCGAACCCCGCCTCGCCGCCCGCTGCCGCTTCGTGGGCATGTTCGGGAGCTTCGACGTGGGCTACGACGGGAGCCCGGTCCCCGTCCCCGAGACCAACGTCCGCTTCCACACCGACCTGCTCCGCGTCGTGCTCGCCGCCCCGTGGCAGGACATCCTGCTGACGCCGCTCGATACCTGCGGACTCGTCACCCTCCGGGACAAAAACTACCATGCCGTCTGGAGCGCGACCAGCGATCCCCTCCTGCGCGCCGTGATCGAGAATTACTGCATCTGGGCGCCGCGCGTGCCTTGGATGAAATGTGATTTTTTCGCCGTCCGCTCCTCGGTGCTCTTCGACTGCGTAGCCGTGCACCTCGCGCAGTCAGAGAACTTCGTCGAGATCGAGCCGGTCCGCTACCAGATCACCTCGGACGGGATGACCGTCCGTGATCCCGCCGGCCCCTTGCAAGCCCGCGTCGCCCTCCGCTGGCGCGACCAAGCCGCCTTCGAACGTCACCTTACCCAAGTTCTGCTCACGCCGCCCCCCGGCCAGCCCTGAGCCGGCGCCCGGCCGTCACCGCCGCGCCGCCCGCCGTGCCGCTTTTGCCCGCTGGAACACCCCGCGCGGCTCCGGCCAGGTCTCGCGCCGTCCATAGCGCAGCCGCCGCAGTTCTTCGCGCACCGCCAGGCATTCCGCATTCCGTCCGCCAAGCGGCGCCATCCGCCCCAGCCAGCGTCCGGCCTTCTGCCGCACGGGGTCCATCGCCGCCGCCCGGTCGCGGCCGCGCCAGCGCCGCCAGCCCGCCCGGCCGACCCGACCCACCATCCATCCAGCGACCGCCAGCAGCGCGACCAGCGCCGCCATCCGACCGACGCGTTTCAGGTCCCACGGACGGGCGATCCACGCCTTCAACCGCTTCGCCTGCCCCTCCAGCCAGGCCCGCATCGCCGCGCCCGAGCCGCTGGTCAGGTTCCGCACTTGTTCGATCATCTGCACCTGCTGCCGCGAGTCGAAGTTGACGATCCGGCGGTACCAGAGCACGCGCAGGCTGTCCATGCGCGCCGCCCAGCTGCTGTCCTGCGTCTGGTCCGCGCTGGCTTCGGCCGCCCGCTCCGCCGCGGCGTTGCCGGGCGTCGGATCCACCCGGTGCCAGGCGTTTTGCCCGTCGTGAATCTCCGCCCAGGCGTGGGCGTCGGAGTTTCGCACCATGAAGTAGTTTTCAAAGGCGTTGAGCGAACCCCCGTGAAAACCCGCGACCACCCGCGCGGGGTAGCCCGCCGCCCGCGCGAGCACCGTGAACCCCGCGGCAAAATATTCACAGAATCCCGGTTCGTTGGAATCGAGCCAGCGCACGATGTCATCCCGGCCGGCCCCCGGGGGGATCCGGACCGATAACGCGTACGCGTGGCGGGCCTGCAGCCAGGCGCTGGCCCGCTCGGCGAACGCCTCCGCCCCCAGCGTCTCGCCGCCGGTGATTTCCTGCAGAATCCGGCGGAGCACGGCCTCGTTCGCCGGGCCGGCGGGGCCCTGCAGCATCAGGGTGGGATCATACCGCCGGCCCGCCTCGGCGGGAGCCGTCACTGCGCGCGCGTCGGCCAGCAGCTGCGGAAACCGGGCATCCACCAGCAACGGTCCGAGTTCCACGCCCTCCAGCTGGAAGGCGGTCATCTTCATCGACTCCGTGCGCAGCGCCACCACCCGGCTGCCAAAGTGAATCTGCAGCGGGACGGGATCGCGGAGCCGCAGCAGGGAGAAACTCCCCGGCAGCGGCAGATAGCGGCTCACGCCGGGCTCGACATAAAAGGTCCAGTCCCCGCCCACTTCGTCCACCCGCCGGCCCAGCGAACGCCCGCGCACCTGCTGCAACACCCGCTGGCCCCGCAGCATCTCCGCTTTGTACCCGGCGGAGACCCGGAAGCCCTCCGGCGTGTACTCATCCAGCACCACCAGCCGCCAATAGGGGTTGCCCCGGATGCCACTCGCATCGGTGAGGTCCACCCGCATCGCCACGCTCTCGTCCTGGATCAGCTCCGTGACGTCGCCAAACTTCACCGTGTCGGTGAACCCCGAGCGGCTCTGCCGCGTGATGTAGCGATCCAAAAAGAAACCGCTGGCCACCTCGAAGCGGGGAATGATCATGAACAACAACCCCGACATGCCGACCACGGCGATGAACAGCACGCTGCCGAAGGTCAGCAGCCGCCAGTCGGCCGCCGCCCGCAGCCGGCCGAGGAACATCCGCCAGCCGATCCGCGCCCAAGCCGTCTCCGCTTCCGCCGTCCGCCCCGCCCCCGGGCCCGCCGCGTCGACCAGATTGACCACAAACAGAAATCCCAGCGCACACGCCGTGAAGAGCAGCAGCATGAAGGCAAACTCGATCGTCACGGTCAGCACCCCGGCCACCACGATCAGGAAGAGACCGAGCACCAGCAGCTGCAGGTCCTCGCGCTTGCGCCGGACGGAGGTGGCCCGGAACAGCACGAGCATCATGGCCAGCCGGATCAGCACCGGCAGCGTATCCGGGCTGAAATAGAAGTCGGCGGCCGCCACCGCGATGATCACGGGCACGGCCAGCTTCCCCACCAGCGGCGGGACGCGGGTGACCAGTTGCGGGCGGATGACCGTGAGTCCGATCACCAGGCTTGCCACGGCCACCAAGCCCAGCGCCTCGATATCCAGGAAAAACACCGTCCACAACGACACCAGCGCGGTGATGCCGCCGAGCAGCCACTTCAGCCGCAGGAGCTCGTCGTGATTAAGCTGACGCGGTTTTGTGGCCATTGACATGGGCCGCCACCCCTCGCGCCCCCTCCGGCGCGAAGGTGATGACGTTTTGGTTGGTCTTCAGTGGAGCCGCGCCGACCTCGGTGCGGGCGGCGGTCGAGGTTGCCCGCGCGCCCACGGCCACCGGCTCCAGTCGCGCCAGCTCATCCAGCCAGGCCTCGACATCGCGCAGCCGGCGGATCTCGCGCCAGGCCCCGCCCTGGAGGCTGACGGCGCGCAGCCGCCCGGTGGCAAAGAGATCCTCGGCGAGCGTGCCGGCCAGGCTGCACAGCAGCTCGAATTGCTCGGGCCGCGGCCAGAGGTCGGCGGCGGGATCCACGCACAGCACGTAGCCATCATGGCTTTCGGCGGCGAACTGACGGATCATCAGCCGGCCGAGGCGGGCGCTGGCCTTCCAGTGGATGAGCCGGTGGGAGTCACCCTGCTGGTAGCGCCGGAGCGCGAGCAGGTCGTCCCCCGCGCCGGCCCGGCTGGTGCGCTGGCCCGCGGCCCCCGAATGTGCGGCCTTCCCGCCGTTCCACGTATATTCGATCTGCGCCGGCCACACCAGCACCGGCTGGAGCGCCTCCGTGCCGAGGTTCTTGCGCAGGAAACCGAAGGGGAACAGCGAACCGACGGACGTCAGCTCGACGCGCGCCTCGCCGCGGCGCAGCGGCTTCACGCCCCACTCCAGGGTCACGGTGCCACCCGGCTCGATCCGCTCGCGCAGGTCGAGGCGGCCCCGGGTGATGTGTTTCTCCGCCGCCGCCAGAATCTCGCGCATCTTCAGTTCCCGGCCGGCGGGGACCTCGGGCTCGGGAATCCGGCGGGGCTGGGTCGCCAGCTCAAACCACAGGCTGTAGGTCGGCAACCAGCGCTTGCCGTTGCGCACCTCGACCGTCACCAGCGTCTCATGGCCGGCGCGCCAGGCGCCCTGCGGCCGCAGGCGCCAGCTCAGGTCCATGAAATTGAACCACGAGAGCAGGCCGCTCAACAGCAGGCAGGCGAGCAGCAGCGAGAGCGTGATGAAGAGGATGTTGCTCGCCGTGTTGTAGGCCGCGCTGCCGATGCCCATCGCCAGCGCCATCAGAAACAGCCCGGGCACGGTCAGCGCGATGCGATGCCGCTTCTTGGGAAAGACCAGCGTCCAGAGCAGCGAGTGCCAGGTCAGCGAACGCCGCTCGGAGGCCCGCGCGCCGGGACCATGCCAGTCGAGGCTCGGGGTGGTCGTGGAGACAGTGTTCATGCCGCTGGAATGCGTTTCACCTCGTTCTCGTTCTCGTAATCACTCTCGATCTCGGGCTTCCTGCTGCCGTCGAAGGGTTGAGATTACGTCTTGGAGCACGAGAACGATTGTCACTCCGGCACCGGCACGGCCGCGATGATCCGCCGCAGCGCCGCCAGCACGGTGCGCCGCTCCTCCATCGCATCCGAGGTCTGGCGCGCGAGCGAGAGGCGGTGCGCCAGCACCGGGCCGGCCGCCTCCTGGATATCCTCCGGGATCACAAAGTCCCGGCCCAGCAGCAGCGCGCGCGCCTGCGCCGCGATGCGCAGAGCGAGGCCACCACGCACGCTCACGCCGGCCTTGAACTCGACCTCCGTGCGCGTGGCGGTGATGATCTTGAGGATGTAGTCGAGCACGCTGTCCTCCACGAAGACCTTGCCGGCCAGCGCCTGCATCTTGAGGACATCGGACCGGGTCACGACGGGGTTGAGCGCGATGGCATCATAGCCGAGTTTGGGCGTGCGCAGGATCTCCAGCTCGTCGCCCGGCCGGGGGTAACCCATCTGCAGCCGCATGAGGAAGCGGTCCATCTGGCTCTCCGGCAGCGGGAAGGTGCCTTCGTAATCGACCGGATTCTGCGTCGCCACGACCATGAAGGGCGTGCCCACCGCATGGGCCTCGCCATCCACCGTCACCTTGCTGCGGTCCATGACCTCCAGCAGCGCCGATTGCGTCTTGGGCGTGGCCCGGTTGATCTCGTCGGCCAGCACCACGTTGGCGAAGACCGGCCCCGACTTGAACACGAACTCCTTGAGGTTCTCGTCGTAGATGGATACGCCCGTGACGTCGGTCGGCAGCAGGTCGCTGGTGAACTGGATGCGCGAGAACGCGCAGTCCATCGACCGCGCCAACGAGTACGCCAGCGTGGTCTTGCCGACTCCCGGCAGATCCTCGATCAGCAGGTGCCCGCCGGCCAGCAGGCAGACCAGGGCCTGGTCGATCACGTCGTCCTTGCCCTTGATGGTGACGCGCATGTTGGCCTTAAGCCGGGCCAGGGCATCGCGGACGGAAGCTACTTCGGCGGCGGGGGCAAAATCACTCATGGCCGCACCGTAGGAATACACCCCGGAACCGCAAACGGATTCCCCGCGTGGCGGTATCCGTGTAAGGCCGGGAGGTCGCTGCGGCAATCCACCCGACCGTTCCAAGTGCTGCGCCGGGGCTATGCCGCCTGGACGGGCCTAGCCGTAGCCTTGGCGAAGGCTGGCAGAGAGAGTGCCACCCGCCCCCCACTCCGCGCTTTCCCTCGGCCGGAAACCCCGCCAGCTTCCCGCCGTGACCGGTTTCGAACACGCGCTGATCCTGCTGCTCCTGCTGGCTCTGCTCAGCGTGCTGGGCCGCCGCCTCCCCTGGCCGCTGCCCATCACCTATGTCGCCGGCGCCAGCCTCGCGGCCCTCTGGCCGGCCTTCCCGCGGATCGACCTGGATCCGGGCTTCTTCTTCCTCTGCTTCGTGCCGCCCCTGCTCTTCTCCGACGGCTGGCTCATGTCGCTGCGGGACTTCTGGTCCGCGAAGCGCCCCATCTTCACCCTGGCCACCGGCCTGGTCGTGCTCACCACCCTGAGCGTTGGGCTCGTGGCCCACTGGCTGGTGCCGGGCCTGCCGCTCGCCATGGCCTTCGCCCTCGGCGCGGTGGTTTCGCCCACCGATGCCGTCGCCGTCGCCGCCATCACGCACCGCCTCAAGGTCCCGCCCCGCCTCACCGCCGTGCTCAACGGCGAGAGCCTGATGAACGACGCCACCGGCCTCGTCGCCTTCAAGTTCGCCCTCGGGGCCGTCGCGCTGGGTTCGTTCTCCCTCCAGGCAGCGGCGCTGGACTTCGTGCTGCTCGCCGCCGGTGGCCTCGCTGTCGGCTTCGCCATCAGCTGGACCGTGGGCCGGCTCCGGGACCTGCTCCAGCGGGTGCACGGAGCCGATGCCATGCTCGAGACCACCATCTCGCTGCTGACGCCCTACGCCGCCTACCTCGCCGCGGAGGCCCTCGGCCTGTCCAGCATCCTGGCCGTCGTGGCCGCCGGCCTCTACGCCGGCTGGCGCGATCCGCTGCGGATGGATGCCCAGACGCGGCAGACCACGTGGAATGTGTGGAGCGTGGTGCTGTTCTGGCTCAACGGCCTCGCATTCGTCCTGCTCGGGCTGCAACTGCCCTCCGTGTTGGCCGCCATCAGCGCCTCCCACACCCCCGGCCAGCTGGCCCTGTTCACCGCCGCCGTGTCCGGCACCGCGATGCTCACGCGCCTGCTGTGGATCTGCCCCGGCGGCTACGTGCCTTTCCTGCTCTTCCGGCACACTCTGCGCAACGAATCCCGGCCGCCGTGGACCTGGTTCGCCGTGGCCGGCTGGGCCGGGATGCGCGGCACCATCACCCTCGCCGCCGCCCTCTCCATCCCCGCGGTCATGGCTGATGGTTCGCCGTTTCCCGGACGCGACCTCGTCATCTTCCTCGCCGCCGGCGTGATCGTCGTCACGTTGCTCCTCCAAGGCACCACCCTCGAGGCGTTGATCTGCCGCCTGGGCGTGCGGCCTGACGACACCCAGATGAAGGAGGAGCGCCGGGCCCGCATCGCGGCGGTTGACGCCGGACTCAAGGCCCTGCGCGCGGTGCCCCTGGTGACAACCGCCCCGGAGGAAGCAGCCGCCCTGGGCGAGATCATCAGCGAGTACGAGCACCGCCTCGCCGAGCTCACGGCCTACGGCGAAACCCGCGACAGCGCCCGCATCCGCCGCGCCTCGACGCGCCACCACCGTCTCGGCGCCCTGGCCGCGGAGCGCGCCGCGTTGGACGACCTGTGGCGCCGCAACCTGATCACCGACGAAACCCACCGCCCCCTCCAGCACCTGCTCGACCACGAGGAAGCCATGCTCCGCGGCCAGTCGGAGTCGGTGGAGACCGCGTGAGCGGGATAGTTGGCCCGAGGTAAGTCCGGACCCATTCGTCTTCCCGGGCCGCGCGCAGACCGATGCCCTGAGGGCGGCCAGCTCGCTGGCGCCACGATTCCCCAAAGGCATTCGTGGCCTGAGCAAGCTCAACGCCCACCAAGCGGCCGGCCAAGACCGCGGTCCAACGTGAGCGCAAACCCGACGTCCCGGCCCTCAACCGCAGTTTGCCTTCCCGCTTTTGGGCCGATAACCCTGCCAGCCTACCCCGCATGAAAACCCCCTCCCTCCCCCGCGCGGGCTGGCTTGCCGCCGCCTTGCTGTTGTCTGCCCCGCTGTCCGCCGCCGACACCCCCGCGCCCTCCACCGCCCTGCCCCGGGCCACTCCCGAATCCCAAGGCATCTCCTCCACCGGTATTCAGGCCCTGGTCGACGAGGCCGAGGCCCGCGCCTACGGCCTGCACGGCCTCATGATCCTGCGCGGCGGCCACGTCGTCGCCGAGGGCTGGTGGGCCCCCTATGCCGCCGACGAACCCCACATGCTCTTCTCCCTGAGCAAGAGCTTCACCTCGACCGCCATCGGGTTGCTCCAGGCCGAGGGCCGGATCAACATCCACGACAAGCTGGCGACCTTCTTCCCCGACGAGATGCCGGCCGCCGCGTCCGAGAACCAGAAAAACCTGCGTCTGCGCGACCTCCTCATGATGTCCACCGGCCAGCACAAGGAGGACGTCGACGCAATCAACGTCATGGCCCCCGACGGCTCCGGCACCCGCCAGTTCCTCGCCGCGCCCGTGAAGCAGAAACCCGGCACGCTTTTCTATTACAACACGCCGGCCACCTTCATGCTCTCCGCCACCCTGCAAAAGGTCACCGGCGAGACGCTCCGCGACTACCTCATCCCCCGCCTCTTCGCCCCGCTCGGCATCGCCACCCCGGAATGGGATCTGACCCCGCAGGGCTACAACTTCGGCGGCTCCGGCCTGCACCTCCGCACCGAGGACATCGCCAAGTTCGGCCAACTCCTCCTCCAGCGCGGCGAATGGAACGGCCGCCGCCTCGTGCCCGCCGCGTGGGTTGATCAGGCCACCGCGCGCCAGGTCTCCAACGGCAGCAACCCCGAGAGCGACTGGGACCAAGGCTACGGCTTCCAGTTCTGGCGCTGCATCCCCGGCTTCTACCGCGCCGACGGCGCGTTCGGCCAGTACGTCATCGTCATCCCCGAGCACGACACCGTCATCGCGATCAACAGCGGCACGCGCGACATGGGCGGCATCATGAAGATGCTCTGGGCGAAGCTGCTCCCCGAACTCCGCGCCGGCCCGCTGCCGGAAAACCCCGCGGCCCTCGCCGCCCTGCGCACCCGACTCGCCAGCCTGGTGCTGCCCGTGACCGCCGGCGCGGCCACCAGCCCGATGGCCGCCACGGTCTCCGGCCGGAAATATACTTTCGGCCAGGATAACAACGGCCTTGAGACGGCGAGCATGGAGGTCGGCGCCAACGGCGACGTCACCCTCCGGGCCCGGATCTTCGGTCAGGATGAGACCGTCGTGTCCGGTCACGGCCGCTGGGTGCGCGGCGCCTTCCCGCTCACGCCCGGCAGCACGCAGCCCGTCGCCGTCTCCGGCGCCTGGACCGCCGACGACACCTACACCGTCCAGATGGCGCAGTACCGTTCGCCCTTCATCGCCACCTTCCACCTGAAATTCACCGGCGACGAACTCACGGTCGAACGCGAGATGAACGTCGGCTTCGGCAACACGCAGCAGCCCCCGCTCACCGGCAAGGCGCGGTAGGCGCGATTCTGTAGGGCGGGGTCGCCGAACCCCGCCTCGCCCGTGATATCAGCTGCGCGTGACGGCGGGGTTCGGCGACCCCGCCCTACATCCGAATCCCCCTCACAACACCGGCGTGAGCGGCGTGCCGACCGCCTTGTAAAGCCGCGTGAGGATTTCCTTCGTCGACAGGGCCCCCTCGGCCCCGGGAAACGAGCCCACATCCCGGTGGTGCTCGTAGAAATCGGGATGGCCCGGCGCCACCTCGGGCGCCCCGCGCTTGAGCTCGAAACTCGAGGTGTTCTGCACCGGCCAGAGGTCGACCGGGCTCAGCGACATCACGCCGTCAATCAGCCCGTTCACCGCGTCGAGCCGCAAGGGCAGCCGGCGGCGGGCAATGACCCAGCTGTTCTCCGGCTGCAGGTCGCGGTCGATTTCGTCGCGGAGCGCGCGCGCGAGGGCCTCGTCCTCCACCAGCAGCCCGGCCTCACAGTTCAGGTTCTCCGAGCGCGGGTCCAGGTTGTAGGAACCGACAAAGGCAAAGCGGTCGTCCACCACCAGCGACTTGGCGTGCAACGAGAGGAACGGCCGGTCGCCATCGGCGGCGTTCAGCTGCGTCGCCCGGGCGGCCATCCGCTCGTACTGCGGAAACAACCGCGAGCGGGCCGCCGGCTGCGGCATGAATTCGTGCACTTGCAACCCCAGCTTCTCGATGTAGTCGCCGCGCAGCCGGTAGTTGGCTGAGTAGGCCGGCAGGTTGTCGGTCGAGGCAAAGCTGTTGGTCGAGACCCGGATCACCAGCCCGGGATTCCGGGTTTGCATCCCCGCGATGAGCCGTTGCGCCGGGCCGCTGAGCACGAGGTAAGGCGTCTGGATCGTGACGCGCGTGCGCGCCTGCTCCAGCGTGCCGCGCAGTTCGCGGGTGATGCGCGCGGTCGTCGAGAAGAAGCCCTGGCCCTTGCCCGGCTCGTCCGCGATGAACTTGGCCCGCGCCACCGGCTTCAGCGCCGTCCCAAAGCGCGCCCGGATGAGCCCCGCGTCCCCGGCCTCCCGCTCCAGCGCCCCAAACAGGCCGCCGAAATCCCAGTCCTCGCGCCGCGGGTAGCGCCGGAAATTCCCCCGGGCCATGACGGCGGCCACGTCCGTCAGCTCGGCACTGGGCACCGCGTGCCGGTAGTCCCAGAATTCCTGAAACGACTCCGCCGCCGCCCGCGCGGCCGGCCCGACCACCAGCACGTCGCGGTCACGGTAGTTCAGACCGGTGGCATGGTTGAAGTAGCTGTTCTCGATGTTGCGCCCGCCGGTGACGAGCACGGCATCGTCAAAGAGCATGATCTTGTTATGCATCCGCTGGTTCACCGCATGGAATGACTTCAGGCCCGCCAGCATGAGCTGCAGCCGCGACGGCTTGATTCGCGCGAAGGCCGGCCGGTAATGCTTGATCGCAAAGTTCGGATGCACCGTCGCCAGGAATGCCACGGTGTCCGGATCCTGGTCGGAGAACAGGTGGTCGGCGATGATACGGACCTGCACGCCGCGCTTCGCCGCCTCGATCAGCTCGTACATCAGCAACCGGCCGCACTCGTCGTCGCTCCAGATGAAGGTCTGCACGGCGATGGATGTCTGCGCGTGCCGGATGAGGTGCACCCGGAGCAAAAGGGCATCGTAACCGCCCTCGAGCAGGGTCACGTGGTTGCCGCGGGTGCGGTCGCCCTTGTCCGCCGCGGCCAGGACCTCGGTCGCGATCAGGCCCAACGGCGAGTCCCCCAGCGGCGCCGCGCGCAGCGCAAGCACGGACGACATCAGCAGCAGGACGATAGCCAGGCGCATGCCCGTGATTGGCGTGTTTCCCGGCGGCAGGCCAGATTTTCCTGCGCAACCATGGCGAGGTCACCGTGGGTCCCGGCGGAAAGTGGAGCGCGGAGGACCTCGCCCGCGGGCTTGTGTGTCCTCTGCATTCATCCACACTCCCCGCCATGAACGAGTCCGCCACCCACGCCGAAAATGTCCGCCTCGCCGCCGCGAAGATCACCGCCGCGCTCGGCGACCTGCGCCCGCGGATCGCCCTCATCCTCGGCTCCGGCCTCGGCGGCCTCGCGCGCCGGGTGGAGAACCCCGTCACCCTCGCTTACCGCGACCTGCCCGGCTTCCCCGTGCTCACCGTCGCCGGCCACGCCGGTCAGCTCATCGTCGGCACGCTCGGCGGCGTCCCCGTCATTGTGCTGAACGGCCGCAAGCATTTCTACGAGACCGCCGACGCCTACCCGCTGAAGACGATGATCCGCGCCGTGCAGGCCGCGGGCGTTGACACCCTCTTCCTCTCCAACGCCGCCGGCAGCCTCCGGCCGTCCATCGGCGTCAGCGAGCTGATGCTCATCACCGACCACATCAACTTCATGGGGCTCAACCCGCTCGTCGGCCCGAACGACGAGGCCTTCGGTCCGCGGTTCTTCTCCGTCACCGATGCTTGGGACCCGGGCCTCCGCGCTAAGATCAAGACTGTCGCGCAGGAGACCAACATCACGCTGCATGAGGGCGTCTACGTCGCTTTCCGTGGCCCGTCGTTCGAAACGCCGGCCGAGATCCGGATGGTGCAGGCCTGGGGCGGCGACGCCGTCGGCATGTCGAGCGTGCCCGACTGCCTGATCGCCCGCCACTGTGGCCTGAAGGTCGCCGGCATCTCCTGCATCACCAACATGGGCGCCGGCCTGTCAGCGGAAAACCTCACCCACGCCCACACCTTGGAAAACGCCGGCAAGGGCGCCGCCGCCTTTGAGCGGCTCGTGCTGGCCGCCGTGAAGGTCCTTTGACGTGCACCGGGCGCTGCCGATCCGTTTCCCCGCCCTGGCGATCGCGCTTCTGGCCGCCGCGGGCTGTGCCACCCCGGGACCCAATCATCTCTACACGATTTCCTCCGCCCATTCCGGGGTGATCCGGGACACCGGCCCCGCGGAGACGGTCGAGGTCCCGAGCTTCATCACCGCGGACGAGGTGCTCACGGGCCTCGCCTACGACCCGTACACCGACCACCTCTTCCTGCGCCTGGCCCCTGGCAATCGCATCCGCGTGATTGATCGCCCCGATCGGAGCATCAAACGGGAATTCACGATCCCCGAACTGGCGTCCATGGGCGGCGGTGATCTGGCCGTGCGGCCCCGCGACGGACATCTTTTCTTTACCTGCCCGGTGGAGAATTTCGTGATCGAGACGGACCGTTTCGGGAAATTCATCCGGCGGCTCGAATTGGAGGGTTCGAACGGATGGACCCTCGCGATCGCCTACGACCCCGTGCGGAACCGGCTGCTGCTGGCGACGAGTGGCGCCTATGCGGCCTTGAGGATTCATGATCTGGACGGCAAACTGCTGCGCACGGCGGACTTTCCGTTCCGGCGAACCACCTCCCTCGCTTACGATGCGGACAAAAGGGAACTGCACGCGGCGGTACTCGGTGAACCGGGTGTGGTGGTGCTCGACGAGCAAGGTCAGCTGCTGCGAAAGGCCCCCGCCGGTGACCCCTTCGATTTCATCGACCTGGGACAGCGCTCCTTCGTCCGGGTGTTCTGATCAATCGACCCAGGAGACCCGCTCGATCTCCCTCGCCAGCGCCACGTCCTTCGCCGTGACCTTGCCGCCGGCATCGTGGGTGCTCAGCCGGATCGAGACCCGGTTGTAGACATTGCACCAATCCGGGTGGTGATCCAACCCCTCGGCCTCGAAGGCCACGCGGATCATGAACGACATCGCCTCGCGGAACGTGCCAAATTTGAATTCCTTGGCCAGAGCGTCGCGCTCCAGCTGCCAGCCCGGCAACGCAGCCAGGGCGGTCGTGATCTCTGCCGGGGTGATCGGTTGGGCCATGGGCAAAAAGTGCCCTGCTCCCCAACCGAAGCAAGCCGGGCTGCATGGGGTGTTCCTTGTAGGAGCCTGCCGGCCGGCGACCTCAGGCAGCGCCACACTAAGGGCCCTCCCCCCACCCCTACCTGCGGGCTTGTCAAAAGCGCCGGCCGCTCGCTCAATAACCCTTTCGCATGTCGTCCCCCGTACCCGGCAAAATCCCGCAACACGTCGCCATCATCATGGATGGCAACGGCCGGTGGGCGAAATCACGCGGCCTGCCCCGCCTCGAGGGCCACCGCCGCGGGGTCGAGACGGTCCGGACCGTGGTGGACGCCGCCCGGGCGATCGGCATCCGTTACATCACCCTGTACGCCTTCTCTGTTGAGAACTGGAAACGCCCGCCCGAGGAGGTCTCCGGCCTCATGGGCCTGCTCGACTACTTCCTTAAGCGCGAGCTCGACAACCTGATCAAGAACCGCGTCCGCCTCCTCACCATCGGCCGCACCACCGACCTGCCGGCCAACGTCCAGCGGGAGCTCAACCGCGTCATCGCGGCCACCCAGGACTTCACCGAGTGGACCCTCGTGCTGGCCCTCAACTACGGCGCGCGCACCGAGGTCGCCGACGCCGCCCGCGACTACGCGGCCGCCGTCTCGGCCGGCCGGGAAAACCTCGCCGACGCCTCTTGGGAGAACTTCAGCCGCTACCTCTACACCGGCGCCGCCGCCATCCCCGAGCCCGACCTCCTCATCCGCACCTCGGGCGAGCAGCGCGTCAGCAATTTCCTGCTCCTGCAGTGTGCCTACTCGGAGATGGTCTTCACCCCCGTCGCCTGGCCCGACTTCGGCCACGCCGACCTGCAGGCCGCCGTCGATGAATACGGCCGCCGCGAGCGCCGCTACGGCGCGACGACCGAACAGCTGGCCGCCGCCCAGAAAAGTCACCTGTGATCAGGATCACGTAATCCCGAGAGCCCAGACCCTGGACCCGAAATCCCCGCCCTCGTCCCCCACCCCCTCCCATGCTCTCCCGCCTCCTCAGCACCTTCGTCCTCTGGACCGTCATCCTGGGCAGCCTCTGGTTGTTCGGACCCCACGGCGCGGTCGGCCTCGTCGTCGTGCTCTCGGGCCTGACCCTGCATGAATTCTACGGTATGGCCGCCAAGCTTGGCGGCCGGCCCTTTCGCTGGATGGGCCAGCTCTTCAGCCTGCTGATCACGGGCGTCCCCTACGTCCTGGCCTATTTCTACGACGAAGCCTCGATCATCGCGAGTCTGCCCGTCGGCTTCCTCGTCCTGGCCCTCATCGTCTGCTGCGTCCGCGTGCTCGGCGAGCGCGACCCCACCAGCCGCATCGAGGCCATCACCTCCACCGTGATCGGCCTGCTCTACGTTCCCTTCATGCTCCACTTCCTCGTGGCGATCCTGATGCGTGACGGCTACGAGGGCGACAACCTCATCCTCTGTCTTTGGACCGTCGCCGTGTCCAAGTTCTGCGACGTCGGCGCCCTGCTGAGCGGCCTGGCCTTCGGCAAACACAAGATGGCCCCGCACATCAGCCCGAAGAAAACCTGGGAAGGCGCGGTCGGCGGTGTGCTGATCTCCGCCGGCATCGGCGCCACCATCGCCTGGTTCGGCTCCGAGCATCTTTCCCCGACGCTCACGCCCCTGGTGGCCGCGCTCCTCGCCGTGCCGATCGCCGTCCTGACCATCGTCTCCGACCTCATCGAATCCGCCCTGAAACGGCGCGCCGACACCAAGGACACCGGCGCCCTCATCCCCGGCATTGGCGGCGCCTTCGACCTGACCGACAGCCTGATCCTCACCGCCCCGCTGGCGTATTTCATGTTCTTGTTCCTCGAGTGAGGAACGGAGTAGTTAGTATTTGGTAATTAGTACTTAGGGCCTTTTTGCGTATTCCCTGCTGAGTTTCGCCGCTCGCAGCCCTGTTCCTAAATACTAAATACCAATTACTACCTACCCCCTACCCGCCCCCTTTCAGACTGGAACCCCTGTCGCCCCTCACGCCATAACCTCCCCTTCACATGGCGACTCCCGGTCCTAAAAAACGCATCGTCCTCCTCGGCGCCACCGGCTCCATCGGCGAGAGCACGCTGCGCGTGATCGCTGCGCACCGCGACCGGCTGGAACTCGTCGGCATCGCCGCCCAGCGCAACCACGGCCGCCTGGTCGAGATCGCCCGGCAGTTTGGCGTGCGCCACGTGGGGCTGCACGATCCGGCCGCCCTGGCTGCCGCCCGGTCCGACGCCGCCTTCCCCGCCGGCACCCAATTCCACGGCGGGCTCGAGGGCCTCAGTGCCCTCGCCACCCTGCCCGAGGCCGACACCATCCTCATCGCCGTTGTCGGCACCGCCGGGCTCCAGCCCGCGCTGGCGGCCATCGCCGCCCGCAAGACCATCGCCCTCGCCTCCAAGGAAATCCTCGTCATGGCCGGCAAGTTCGTGATGGCCGCCGCCCAGGCCTCGGGCGCGCGCCTGCTTCCGGTCGACAGCGAGCACAACGCCGTCTTCCAGTGCCTCGAGGGCCGGCGACCCGACGAGGTCCGCCGCATCGTCCTGACCGCCTCGGGCGGCGCCTTCCGTGACTGGCCGCAGGAAAAACTCGCCACCGCCACGGTCGCCGACGCCCTCAAGCACCCCAACTGGGCCATGGGCCCGAAGATCACCGTCGATTCCGCCACCCTCGCCAACAAGGGCCTCGAGCTCATCGAGGCCCAGTGGCTCTTCGGCCTCCAGCCGGCGCAGTGCCAGGCCGTGCTCCACACCCAGAGCATCGTGCACTGCCTGGCCGAGTTCACCGACGGCTCCATGCTCGCCCAGCTCTGCCCGCCGTCGATGACCTTCCCCATCCAGCACGCCCTGCTCTGGCCCGACCGCGCCCCCGCCAGCACCGAGTCCGCCCTGCCGCTGGAAAAGATCTTCTCCCTCGATTTCCGGCCCGTGGATGAGACCCGCTACCCCTGCCTCCGCCTCGCCCGGGAGGCCATGCACGCCGGCGGCACCGCCCCGGCCATCTTCAACGCCGCCAACGAGGTCGCCGTCGCCGCCTTCCTCGCCGGCCGGGTCCCCTTCCTTGCGATTCCCCGGATCGTGGAACACACTCTGTCCCGCTTGCCCGCCGTTGAACCCAATTCCCTCGCCGCGGTCCTGAACGTGGACCAGGAAGCCCGTGTCACCGCCACGGCCCACCTTTCCGGCGTCCTCTGACTCCCGTCCTCTGTCCTCCGTCATGCCTGATTTCTTTAATTCCCTTTTCAGCAGCGTCTGGGCGATCTTCCTGATCATCCTCTTCTTCGGCGGCTCGATCTTTGTCCACGAGCTCGGCCACTTCCTCGCGGCGCGCCGCCGCGGGGTGAAGGTCAGCCGGTTCTCCATCGGCTTCGGCCCCGCCATCTGGAAACGCACCGCGAAGGACGGCGTCGAATACCGCCTCGCGTGGATCCCCCTCGGCGGCTACGTCGCCCTGCCCCAGCTCGCCGACATGGCCGCGGTCGAGGGCGAGTCCGACATCGACGTCGCGACCCTCCCACCCATCAGCTACGGCACCCGCATGATCGTCTTCGGCGCGGGCGCGTTCTTCAACGTCCTCTTCGCCTTCGCCCTGGCCACCATTCTTTGGGTCATTGGCCAGCCCACCAGCGAGGACATGGCCACGACCCGTATCGGTTACATCACGGCGACCATGACCATGCCCGATGGCTCGACCGTGACGAGCCCCGCCGCCGAGGCCGGTCTCCGCGTCGGCGACGCCATCCGCGCCATCGACGGCACGCAGGTGGCCGACTGGCCCGAATTGCTCCAGACCCTCGTCACCAGCGCCGGGGTCACGGATGACGGCCGGCGCCGGGCGGTCTTCACCATCGAGCGCGACGGCCAGCTGCTGGACCTGCCCGTCTACCCGCGGCTCTCCGGCGAGGACAACATCCGCCGCGTCGGCATCCTTGCCGCCTACACCCCCATCGTCGCCGAGGTGCCGGAAAAATCCTACGCCGCGACCCTCGGCCTGCAGGTGGGCGACCGCCTGCTGGAACTCAACGGCACGCCCTTGCTCAACCTGGTGCCCCTCATGGATGCCATGCAGGCCAAGGAGCCCAAGGCCGTCGTGCTGAAAATCTCCCGCGCCGGCACCGAGTCCACTATCACCGTGCCCGCTGATCGCGCCAAGGACACCCCGCCGCTTTTCGGCGCGGCCTATCGCACGACCTTCGGCCTCAAGCACACCAATCCCATCACCCAGATCACCAACCAGGTCGCCATGACCTGGCGCACGCTCTGGAGCCTCCTGCACCCGCAGTCCGACATCGGCATCTCGAAGCTCAGCGGCCCGATCGGCATCGGCAAGATCTACTGGGACGCCTCCGAGGCCGGCATCCGCTATGTCCTCTGGATCGCCATCCTCGTGAACGTGAACCTCGCGATCTTCAACCTCCTGCCCATCCCCGTGCTCGACGGCGGCCACATGCTCTTCGCCACCATCGGCAAACTGCGCGGCCGGGCCCTGCCGACCAACTTCATCGCGGCCACCCAGAGCGCCTTCATGATCCTGCTGCTCTCCATGATCATTTATGTCAGCGTCTTCGACGTCCGCCGCATCGCCCGCGACGTGAAGGCGGACCACGCCGCCGAGAAGGCCGCAGAAGAGAAGCCGGCCAAATAGGCCGCATTCCTGGAGGCGGGGTGCCCTCACCCCGCGGGGACCAGTATCCGCTGCGAGCGCGGGGTGAGGGCACCCCGCCTCCACGTTTTCCAGCTCTTGCCACTTGTCCCTTGATCCTTGTTACTTTTCTTCCTCCGCCATGAGTTACTGCTCCTCCCGCTTCCAGACCATCCGCCGCGCCACCGTTGAGGTGAAGGTCGGCACCGTGGGCGTGGGTGGGACCAATCCCGTCCGGGTGCAGTCCATGACCACCAGTGACACCCAGGATGTGGCCGCCACGGTGCAGCAGTCCATCGCCCTCGCCGAGGTCGGCTGCGAAATCGTCCGCATCACCGCGCCCAACGTCGCCGCGGCCAAGTGCCTGAAGGACATCCGTGCGCAGTTCACCGCCGCCGGCTTCGGCTCCATCCCGCTGGTGGCCGACATCCATTTCCTCCCCTCCGCCGCCATGGAGGCGGTGGAGCACGTCGAGAAGATCCGCGTCAACCCCGGCAACTACGCCGACAAGAAGAAATTCGCCGTCAAGGAGTACACGGACGCCGACTACGATGAGGAGCTCGCGCGCATCCACGAGACCTTCTCCCCGCTCGTGCTCCGCGCCAAGGCCCTCGGCCGCGCCATGCGCATCGGCACCAACCACGGCTCGCTCTCCGACCGTATCATGAACCGCTACGGCGACACGCCGCTCGGCATGGTCGAGAGCGCCCTCGAGTTTCTCCGCATCGCCCGCTCGCACTCCTACCACGACCTCATCCTCTCGATGAAGTCCAGCAACCCGAAGGTCATGATCCAGGCCTACCGCCTGCTCGTGCAACGGATGGCCCAGGAGGACATGCATTACCCGCTCCACCTCGGCGTGACCGAGGCCGGCGACGGCGAGGACGGCCGCATCAAGAGCGCCATCGGCATCGGCAGCCTCCTGCTCGACGGCCTCGGCGACACCATCCGCGTGTCCCTCACCGAGGACTCGGTCTACGAGATCCCCGTCGCCCAGGCCATCGCGGCCAAGGCCATGAGCCTGTGGGCAGCCTCCAACGGTCAACCCGCAACCCCCGTCACGGACGCGGTCGACCCCTACCACTTCACCCGGCGCGAGACCTCGACCCTGAAACTGTCCGACCGCTGCCTCGTCGGCCCCGAGCACCCGCCCCGCGTCATCGTGCGCGTCGCCGCGGTCGACCAACTCGCCGCGGCCGCCCAAGCCCTGGCCGCCCCGAAACTAAAGGACACCCCCGCCGAGGGCCTGCTGGTGCCCATCCACTCTCCCGGCGACTTGGGCACGCTCTGCGAGGTCCTCACGCAGACCGCCCTGCCGGTGGATTTCCTCGCGCTGGAAATCGCCCCCACCCTCGCCCCCGAGGTGCTGCAGCCCTTGCTGGCCATGGCCCAGGGCCGGCTGATGCTCGTGCGCCGCTTCGGCCCGGCCGAGACCGCCACCTTCACGACCTTCGCCGACCTGGTCCAACGCCACGGCCAGTTCCTCGCCGCGGAGATCGCGCCGGCCGACCTCGCCGCCTTCGCCCCCGGCCTCCGGCAGGCCGACGGGGCAGGCCTCCTCTTCACCCTCTCCACCCGCTCCGGCCCGGGCCATGCCATCGGCGACTACCGCCGGCTGGCCGAGGCGCTCCGGGCCGCCGGCTGCCGCGCTCCGCTCTGGATCCGCAACACCGCCGGCACCGCCGTGCAGGGCGATCCCAGCTTCCTCGCCAAGCTCCTCGAGGGCAGCTTCCTCACCGGCAGCCTGCTGTGCGACGGACTCGGGGATCTCGTCAGCATCGAGACCGAGGCGGACGTCACCCGCTCGACCAAGCTGGCCTACAATGTCCTGCAGGGCGCCGGCGCCCGCATCTCCAAGACCGAATTCGTCGCCTGCCCCAGCTGCGGTCGCACCCTCTTCGACCTCCAGTCCACCACCCAGCGCATCCGCGCCCAGACCGGCCACCTCAAGGGGGTGAAACTCGCCATCATGGGCTGCATCGTGAACGGCCCAGGCGAGATGGCCGACGCCGATTTCGGCTACGTCGGCGGCGCCCCGGGCAAGATCAACCTCTACGTCGGCAAGAACTGCGTCCAATACAACATCCCCCAGGCCGAGGCCGACGCCCGCCTGATCGCCCTCATCCGCGAGCACGGCAAGTGGACGGACCCTGAGCCGCACCAGTTGGAAAATGCGTGAGCCTGTAGGGTCGGCCTTGGCCCGACCTCACGTGCGAGGTCAGCATCAGGAAGGCTCCACGGCGGACTCTGCTCGGAGGCAATTCCGTCCCCGTTCCGCCTCCACCCCCGCCCGCATCACCGCGCACGCTACTAGGGACACCAAAATCTGCACACCTGGAGCCCCCATGCCATCTGTGAAATATTTGTCGGGATGAAGGTGGATTTCCCGGCCGAAACCACCTGGCGGTCCGTCGTTCCACGCCTCCTTGGCGCCATGGCGATCGCGCCCGGTCGCCTTTTCAGAGGAGAAAACCAACCCCGGGCCCGACCCGTTTTGCGCAACAACAAAGTGACAAAAGTTATCCCAACATCGGCTGTGAACAACATGTCGGAAAGTTGAACTTGAAACGCATTTTTTGATTCACGTTATTCGCAAAGTCTCTTTTAACCGTTCTCCCGTTCGACTGTTCATTGCCAGCTCCGCAGCGCACATGGTGCCCCGGATCACCCAAGGTTCTCCCCCAGACGCAGGCCCTGCGCCCTGATCCAGCACTTTTGACCGCTGGCAGCCATGG